>NZ_DAIUJO010000162.1:0-6123 GCF_036848755.1 Sinomonas sp.
CAGGATTTGAACCTGCGACCTCTGGGTTATGAGCCCAGCGAGCTACCGAACTGCTCCACCCCGCGGCGCACTCACCACGTTACCAATCGGTGAACGAAGGGCCAAATCGGTGGTGGAGGCCGGCGGCCCCGTCAGCCGCCAGAGCTCGTCGAAGGGCTCGGCGTCGGGCTCGAACTCGGTGACGAACTGGGCGACGGGCTCGGCGAGGACGTGGAGGGCGCCGTCGAAGTACCTTGCCCTTGAGCCGCCTGGAGGCTTGCCTCCGCGGCGAGTGCCCGCGAGACGGCATCGCTCAGCCTCTGCTGGGCGGCCCCGTAGTCGGCGAAGTTGCCATTCTGAAGGGCAGTCTGGCTGTCGCTCAGGGCCTTCTTCGCATCCTGGAGAGCCTGATTGAGCTGGGCGTTGGCGTTGCTCGCCGCGGAAGACGAAGTAGGCGGCGACTGTGGAGGTGTCGTCGAATTGTTCCCGGCGTCCCCCGCTGAGGCTCCCGCATTCCCCCCGAAGAGGCTCTTGAGCGCTTCGTCGAGCGTCGGCGCGAAGCCAACCTTGTCGCCGAACGCGACAAGGACTCGTTGCAGGGTGGGATACGACGTCGAGCCGGTGGACTGCACATACACGGGTTCGACATAGAGCAGTCCGCCGCCCACTGGGAGCGTCAGCAGGTTTCCGGCTTGGACCTTCGAGGCTCCCTGTCTGAGGAGGTTGAGCGAGGTCGAGACGGATGGGTCAGAGTCGAACCGCGACTGGACCTGGCCGGGACCGGGCACATTCGTGTCAGTGGGAAGCCTCAGCAATTGCAGCTTCCCGTAGTCGGGTCCCTTGACCCCCGCTTTGCTCCCGGCGTCCGAGTCGGCGGCAAGGAAGCCGTACATCACATCGCGGGACTTCCCCGCCTGCACCGTTTGAGGGATGAAGCTCGAGGTGAGCTGGAAGGCCGGTGTCTTCTGGCCGGGCATCTGGAGCGACATGTAGTAGGGCGGCTGCTTGCCGCCGTTCTGGCCGGCGGTCGTCGGATCGTCCGGGACGCTCCAGACGTCGTCGTTCTGGTAGAAGCTCGCAGGATCTGTGACGTGGTAGCGCGACAGGAGTTCGCGCTGGACCTTGAAGAGGTCCTCGGGGTACCGGACGTGGCTCATGAGGGAGCCGGACATGTCGGCGATCGGCTTGACGGTGGCCGGGAAGACCTTCTCCCACGTCTTGAGGATCGGGTCCTGATCGTCCCAGGCATACAGGGTGACCGAGCCGTCAAAAGCGTCGACGGTCGCCTTGACCGAGTTGCGGATGTAGTTCACGGTCGACGGCGGCAGGGCGGCATTGCGGCCGGCCGCTGTCTGCGAATCGGAGGTGACCTGCTGGAGCTGCTGCTGCTGGGAGTACGGGAAGTACTGGCTCGTGGTGTAGCCATCGACGATCCACTTCACGCGCCCGTCGACCACGGCCGGGTACGCCGTGCCGTCGAGGGTCAGGTAGGGCGCGACCTTCTGGACCCGCTGAAGCGGATCGCGGTCGTAGAGGATCTGTGACTGCGCGTTGACCGCGTCGGAGAACAGCAGGTCAGTGCTCTGGAACTTCACCGAGTAGATCAGCCGGTTGAACCAGTTGCCGACATTGGGGCCGCCGTTGCCCGTGTAGGTGTACAGGGTGTCTCCGGCGTTGCCCTGCGGCTTGTCCTGCTCCCGCGGCTGCGAGCCCGAAGGCCCTCCGACCACGGAGTAGTCGGGCGAATACTGACCGAAGTAGATACGGGGCTGGTACGAACTCTCGGTGCCGAGCACACCCGTCGTCGGAATTCCAGACTGCAGGAACACGGGTTTGCCGTCGGACGTCGCCGTGTTGCCGTAGGCAGCGACCACCCCGTAGCCATGCGTGTAGACGACGTGGGTGTTGTACCACGACTGCTGGTCCGGGCTGAGGCCGTTGAGGTTCAGCTCGCGGACCGCGATCACCGTGTCCTGGCTCCCGCCGTTCACGCTGTAGCGATCGACGTTGAGCGTCGGCGAGAACTGGTAGTACGGGCGGTACTGTTCGAGCTGCTGGAAGGTGGACGAGACGAGCGTGGGATCCAGAAGCCGGATGTTCTGGGTCGTCTGCGCGTCGGGCTGAAGAGCACCAGGGGCCGCGTTGGTGGTCGCGTTGTAGGGAGTGACCTGAACACTGTCGAGGCCGTAGGCCTCTCGGGTCAGGGAGATGTTCCGCTGGATGTACGGGCCCTCAAGCGTCTTCTCCGACGGAGTGACCTGAAACTGCTGGATGACCCAGGGATAGATCCCGCCCGCGAAGATCCCCGTGATGACGAGCATGGCAGTACCGATGAGCGGGAGGCGCCACCGGCCGATCGCCGCGGCGATGAAGAACAGGATCGCGACGATTCCGGCGGCGATCGCGAGGATGGCCTGGGTCGGGATGACCGCATTGACGTCGGTGTACATCGCCCCCGCCCACCTCGTGCCGGAATTCTGCAGCGTCCCGTAGCGGTCGATCCAGAAGTTGAGCGCGATGAGGAGCAGCAGGAGCCCGCCGCTGATGGCGAGATGCAGCTGCGCTGCCCTCGAGGTATAGAGGCCGCGATCGCTGATGCGGATCGAACCATAGAGGTAATGCGTGAGGAGCCCGGCAATTCCGCCGATGATGACGATGCTCAGGACGTAGCCGACGAGTGTCCCCACGAACGGCAGCGTGAAGAGGTAGAAGCTCATGTCGAGCCCGAACTGGGGGTCCTTCTGCCCGAACGGGACCTGGTTGAAGAACAGCACCACCTTTTGCCACTGGCTTCCTGCCGCCGCACCCGCGAAGAGGGCGAAGACGATCGGCACGCCAGCCATGACCACGCGGCGAACGGGCTCGAGCTGGGCCTGGTAGCGGCTCATGCTGTCCTGCGCACTGCCGTCAGGGGCGTAGACCGGACGGGCACGATAGGCGAGCCGGATCGCGGCGTAGACTCCGAAGCCCATGCCGAGCGCGCCCACGAGGAAGACGAGCGTCCTGGCAAGGTTCTCGGTGATGAACACCCCGAGGTAGCCGAGCTGTTGGAACCACAGGACATCTGTCCAGACCTGGGTGAAGAGCACGAAGCCGACCACGAGCACAACCGCGATGATGATCGTCGGAATGAGGGGTCCGCGCCTCTTCCTGAGCGGGCGCGGGGTGGTGCCTTCTGGACGGGCTGTCACGTTTACCCCTTCATCAAGTGCTCGGTGTCATCACAGCGCAGTGATCCCGGCACGCTGAGCATCCTGGCGCAGCGCACCCACGCCTAAGTCAAGCACGCGCCGCCCCGATACGGAGTTCCCAGCCGCTCCGTGCTGGCGGGTAACGATTCGGCGACAGCGCCGGAGGCGCCTTCACCGATCACTTCGTGCACTGCGGCAGGGTCGCGGGGTCCGTTCCCTGGGCGTAGGCCTCGACCGCGTGGCGCGCGGCGTCGAGGGTGTCGACCTTCACGACGGAGAGTCCGCTCGGCACGCGGCCCACCACGTCGCCGCAATTGCCGGCAGGAGCCAGGAAGAGGGTGGCCCCCTGCGAGCGCGCACCTTCCATCTTCTGGACGATTCCGCCGATCTCGCCGACCGATCCGTCAGGGCTTATGGTCCCGGTGCCGGCAATCTGCTTGCCATTCGTGAGATTCCCCGGCGTGAGCTTGTCGATGATCCCCAGGGCAAACATCATCCCCGCGCTCGGGCCCCCCACGCGGTCGAGGGCGAAGTCGACCGTGAACGGGAACGAGAACGAGTACGCGACCGTGAAGCCGAGCAGGTAGTGGCCGCCCCCGGAATCGCGGGGCGTGATCGAGACCGTGTGCTGGGTGCCGTTGCGTTCGAAGACGACGGCGAGCGGCTTGCCTTTCGAGGCCGCGACGAGCCCTTGGATCGCGGTCAGCGACTCGACTTTCTGGCCGCCCACGCTCAGGATCGTGTCCTGTGGCTGCAGCTTCCCTGCCGACGCCGAGTTCTCGACGAGCGAAGCGATCTTGAGCTGCTGCTGGAAGGGGATCGAAAGAGTCTTGAGGGCGGCCGCGACGGCGTTGTCCTGTGAGCTCTGCATCTCCTGCGCGTTTTCCTGCGAAACCGTCTGGGTCGTCACGCCCTTGGGGTAGACGGCGTCGACGGGCAGGATCGACTGCGACGGATCCAGCGCCGAACGGAGGAGCCCCAGAAGGCTCACGTTCGAGTTGGGACCGCCTTCGACGTACACGGTCGTGAGGTCGAGGGCGCCCTGAGCCGGGTACGTCTGGCGGCCTTTGATCGTGATGACGTCCTTGCCGCTGTCCGTTCCGAGAGTGTTGTAGACCGGCCCGGGCAGTTCGACGACGTACGGGACCGGGGCAGCCCACACGATCCCGCCCAGGACGACGGCCGCGACCGCGGCGACCGCGCCGACCAGTCCGCGACCGGTCCGCGGCTTCAGACGACGCCGGAATCCGTCGCCCCGTGAGCCGCCTCCTCCGGGGCCGGGGCGCCCCGCCCGCGCGCCATCCTCAGGGGGCCGCGCACCGCCGTCGTCCGCTGGGATACCGGCGGTCGGGGGGACGCTGCTGCTCACGCGGCGCCTTTCCGCGGCGGGATCGCCGCTGATGCTCAGGGATTCGCTCACCCCAGCCTAATCCGCGCCCGTGTGGCGCGCTGACCGGCACGCCACTGTGTGCCCAGAGCGAAAGGACGACCTGCGCGGAGACAGCCGTGTCCGCACGCGGTACCGTGAGGATGACTGTTCCCTCCCAGTGATCGGCGGCATCATGACCACTCCGGACAAGCCACAGGGCAACGGCGAGGAACCGCAGGATCCTCTGGCCGAGCTCTTCGCCAAGCTCATGGGCGGCGAAGGCCTCGAGGGGGTCGACCCCGCCGAAATAGCAAAGGCTGCGGGCCTTCCGAGCGACCCCGCGGTCCTCCAGCAGATGTTCCAGCAGGTCCAGTCCATGATGATGTCCTCAGCCGGGGACGGCCCTGTGAACTGGCAGCTCGCGCACGAGCACGCGCGCCGGACCGCGGCGATGACCTCAGACCCTTCCGTCTCGGCCCTCCAGAACCGGGACGTCGACGAAGCACTGCGCCTCGCCGAACTCTGGCTGGACAACGCGACCGACTTCCCTTCCACCGGCCTCATCGGCCGCGGCTGGTCCCGCGCCGAGTGGATCGAGGCGACGATGGCCACATGGCGTCGGCTCACGGAACCGGTCGCGAACAGCGTGGCCACCGCCCTCTCGACGGCGATCAGCGAGCAGCTCCCCGAGGAGATGAAGGGCATGCTCGGCGGGGCCACCTCGATGCTGCAGAACATGGGCGGCGCGATCTTCGGCATGCAGCTCGGCGCGGCCATCGGCGCGCTCTCGGGCGAGGTGGTGAGCGCGTCCGACATCGGCGTCCCGCTCGTCGACCTCGAAATGGCGCTCCTGCCCGCGAACGTCACGAAGTTCGGCGAAGGCCTCGGTCTCCCCGAGGGCGACGTCCGGCTCTACCTCGCGGTGCGCGAAGCCGCGCATGCCCGCCTCTTCATGCACGTGCCGTGGCTGCGCGCTCACCTGCTCGGCGCCGTCGAGGACTACGCCCGCGGCATCCATATCGACGTGTCCCGCATCGAGGAGGTTGCGCGCGAAGTCGACCCGCGGAATCCGGAGTCCCTCCAGGAGGCTCTCCAGGGCGGCGTCTTCATGCCCGAGCGGACGCCCCGGCAGGAAGCCGCCCTCGCGAAGCTCGAGACTGCGCTCGCGCTCGTCGAGGGATGGGTCGACGAGCTCACCGCCGCCGCCACGGAGAACGTTCTGCCTTCGTCGCCGGCGCTCCGTGAGGCGGTCCGGCGGCGCCGAGCCACGGGTGGGCCGGCCGAGCATGCGTTCGCTTCGCTCGTCGGCCTTGAGCTGCGTCCGCGCCGCCTGCGCGATGCCGCCGAGCTCTGGGCCTCGCTCAAGCAGGAACGGGGCATCGCGGGCCGCGACGCCATCTGGCGGCACCCAGACCTGCTCCCCACGGGCGAGGACCTCGACGATCCGAACGGTTTCAGCGCGCGACGCTCCGCCGCGGAGGCGCAGGAGACCGAGGTCGATGCGGCGCTCGAGAAGCTGCTCTCGGGGGGATTCGACCACCCGACGGAGGGGGCCTCGGAGGGGGCCCCCGAGACGGCCTCCGA
>NZ_DAIUJO010000163.1:0-6078 GCF_036848755.1 Sinomonas sp.
CCTCGTGCTGACCTCGAACCTCGGCAGCCAGTTCCTCGTCGATCCCGATCTGAGCGCGGCCACCAAGCGCGACGCGGTCATGGGCGTGGTGCACTCCTCGTTCAAGCCGGAGTTCCTGAACCGGCTCGATGATGTCATCATGTTCGACCCCCTCTCCGTGGAGGAACTCGCCCGGATCGTGCAGCTCCAAGTCGACTCGCTGCAGCGGCGCCTGCACGAGCGTCGCCTCACGCTCGAGGTGACGGACGGCGCGCGCGCGTGGCTGGCGATGACCGGTTACGACGCGGCGTACGGAGCGCGCCCACTGCGCCGGCTCGTCCAGCGCGAGATCGGCGATCGGCTCGCGAAGGAGCTCCTCTCGGGCGAGATCATCGACGGGGACACCGTCCTCGTCGACGTCTCGGATGTCACGGTCGATCTCCAGGACCTCACCGGCGCGACGAGCGGGCTGAGCGTCACCCGTAAGGCGCCTGCGTCTCAGGAGGCGTAGCCCCGCCGGTGGCGTCAGGGGAGGAACGACGCGGTGAGGGTGTTGCCCTTAGTGCTCTCCACGAAGCAGTCGACGCGGCGGTCGCCAGCTGACCAGCTGCCCTGGCTCGGGAACGCGTTCCGCTGGCGGAGCATGCTGGTGTCCTGGGGGAGCGTGAGCTGGGTCTGGCGGCAGAGGTCCGAGGCGTGCTGTTCGAGCGCGCCCTTGCCGGGGTAGGAGTCGCCGGTCCCGTACATCGCTGTCGCGACGAGCTGGGCAGAATGGGCCTGGGTGCAGGGGACGATCCGATTCGCGGCGGCGCCCGCATTGAAGTTCGAGAAGCAGTCGCCGGTCTTGTAGCTCGCGGAGGGAGTCAATCCCTCCGCGGCCGGGGCCGTCGCCGCCGTGTCGCTTTTCGCGCTTAGCGAAGCGATGAGGGCCCAGAGGATGAGGAGAACGACGACGCCGCCACCGGTGCTCAGGACCTTGCCCCAGGGCGAGGTCGGGAGGCGGCGAGTTCGTGGAGCGCGCCGCGGACGCTCGGGAATCCGGTACTGGCGGCGCGTTGGGGGCTCGTTCGGTTCCCTCAAGGGGCGGCGGTACTGACCCTGCGCGCTCTCCATGCCGAATGGTGCCCTTCTGACGTGCTTCGGAGGACTGAGGGCTCGGCCTCTCGCTGGCCCTCACCTGCGGTTGGCCGCACGTTTCGCGAATACGCGGGCGGCCGCAATTACATGTAGTCTAGACCTACGACAAATTGATCAATGACTCCGGGGCCTCGCGAGCCTGCCTTCGCGACTACCTCCGGGACGAGGCAAAAGAGGGGGTCACGCCATGGGGCGCGGCCGTCAAAAGGCTAAGGCAACCAAGCAGGCTCGGGACATCAAGTACTACAGCCCGAGTACCGACTATGCAGCCCTCGAGCGCGAGCTCAGTGGGTCGAGCGGTCACCCTGCACACCACGACGCCGACCTCGAGCCGGATTATTCCGACTACGAGGACAAGTACGCCGATCAGTTTGACGACGACGAGGATTCCCGCCGGATCGGCTGACACGCTCCCATGAGCGAAGTCGCCAGCAACGGAAATGATCCTTCGGTAGTGCGCGCCCATGCGGCAGCATTGCGGTCTATCGCCCGAGAGGTGGTCGAGACCGCGGAGCCGCAGGAGCCCTCTTCTGCTCGAGCGGGCCTGCTCGGCATGCTGCAGGGCGGCGCAGTGCTGGCTCTGACTGGGGCTGGCGTTTCAACCGCTTCTGGTATTCCAGATTACCGTGGCCCGCAGGGGTCGTGGCGCAAGCATCGGCCCATGACCTATCAGGAGTTCCGCCACGATCCGGAGGCGCGCCACAGGTATTGGGCGCGGAGCTTCGTGGGGTGGCGGCACATCGACCGGGCACGTCCGAATGCGGCGCATCGGATCCTCGCGCAGCTGGAGGCGCGCGGCGTCGTCCTCGGAGTCGTCACCCAGAACGTGGACGGCCTGCACGCCGCTGCAGGCTCGCGCAACGTCGTAGCGCTTCACGGCGATCTTGACAAGGTCGTGTGCCTCAACTGCGGCAACGTCGAGGGGCGTGCCAACCTTGACGAACGGCTGGCCCAGGCCAACCCCGGATACGCCGAGGCCGTGCGCCTTGATCCCCGGACGGTCAACCCCGACGGCGACGTCGAGCTTCCGCAGGTCTGGGTCGACAGGTTCCGCATGGTGGGCTGCCTCGTGTGCGCTTCGATCGAACTCAAGCCCGACGTGGTCTACTTCGGCGAAAGCGTCCCGATAGAGCGCAAGGAGCGGGCGACGGCGATGCTCACCGAGGCGCGGAGCCTCCTGGTGCTGGGCTCGTCCCTCGCCGTCATGAGCGGCTTCCGATTCGTGCTGGACGCTGTACGGGACGGCAAACCGGTGGGGATCGTCAATGCAGGCCCGACGCGTGGGGACAGTCGAGCGCACTGGCGCTGGCGCTCTGACGTGGGCGAGGCGCTGGAGGACTTGGCCGCGGCCCTCTAACTTTCGGGTGCACCAACTCCCGCTCTCTGGCGTTTCGGGTGCACCAACTCCCGCTCTGTGGCGTTTCGGGTGCAGATACGTTGGCATCGGCGTACCCGAGAAGCTGCAAAGCGTGAGTTGGCGTACCCGAAACGGTTAGGCGTAGGCGTTGACGAGGCGGACGGCGCCGCCGTCAACTCCCTTCGCGCCCTGGACGTAGTCCGGATCGCTCGAGGAATTCGCCGTCGGGGACGCCCCGGCGTCGTCCGATCCCACGGTGCCCATGGACCATGCGGCCACGCCCCGTTCAGCGAGCCGAGCGAGCGCGGCGTCGGCCGCATCGGGGGCGACGATCGCGACCATGCCCACCCCGAGGTTGAGCGTCCGCTCGAGATCGGCTTGCGGGACGCTTCCGAGCTCGGCAACGAGCTTGAAGATCGCGGGAAGCTCCCACGTGGAGCGATCGACCGTCGCGAGGAGGCCCTTGGGCAGCACGCGGGCAAGGTTCGCCGCGAGCCCACCGCCCGTCACGTGGCTGAATCCGCGAAGAGCGAGGTCGGGACCCCCGGCGGTCCCATTGAGGGTCCTGACGAGGTCGAGGCAGTCGGCGGCGTACACGCGCGTCGGCTCGAGCAGCTCCTCGCCGAGAGTCCGGCCCAGCTCCGAGACCTGACGGTCAAGGGCCCAACCCGCGTGGTTGATGACCCGCCGCACCAGGGAGTAGCCGTTGGAGTGGATCCCCGAGGACGCCATGCCGATGACGATGTCACCCGACTTGACCCGCTCCGGGCCAAGAAGCGCGTCGGCCTCGACGACTCCCGTCGCCGCACCCGCGACGTCGTACTCGTTCTGCCCCAGAAGGCCGGGGTGCTCGGCTGTCTCGCCGCCCACCAACGCCGTTCCCGCTTGGGCGCACGCCGCCGCGATTCCGCGGACGATGTCCGCGATCCGTTCGGGGACGACCTTCCCGCACGCGATGTAGTCGGTCATGTAGAGCGGCTCCGCGCCGACCACGACGATGTCGTCCACGACCATCCCGACAAGGTCGAAGCCGATGGTGTCGTGCACATCCATGGCCTGCGCGATGGCCACTTTCGTGCCAACCCCGTCGGTGGACGTCGCGAGCAGCGGGCGGCGGTAGGTGAGCAGCCGGCTGACATCGAACAGGCCGGCGAAACCGCCGACGCCGCCCAGAACCGAGGCGTTGTGGGTCGCCTTGACGGCGTCCTTCATGAGTTCGACGGCGCGGTCCCCGGCTTCGACGTCGACGCCGGCGGCTGCGTAGGTGATGCCGGTCGCGGGTCCGGTGGTGGCGGGGGCTGCCGTGGGCTGGGGGGCGGAGTTCGTCATACGTTGGCCTCGTCGCGGTCTGCGGGGGACAGGAGGGGTTCGAGTTCGGAATCGGGACCCGGATCGCAGCCAGCGGCGCCGGGACGATCGGCGGGATCCTCGGTGGCCCCTTCCTCGGTCGCCTCGGACGTTACTTCACGCTCGAGGAGGTTTTTGCCGAGCTTGTCCGCACTGGGCAGCTCGATCGGGTACACCCCGGTGAAGCAGGCCGTGCACAGCCGCTCACGAGGCTGCTGGGTCGCGGAGATCATCCCGTCCTCCGAGATGTAGCCGAGTGAGTCAGCGCCAATGGCCTGGGAAATCTCCTCGACCGTGGCACCGTTCGCGATGAGTTCGGCGCGCGAGGCAAAGTCGATGCCGTAGAAGCAGGGCCATTTGACCGGCGGAGAGGAGATCTTCACGTGGACCTCTTTTGCCCCGGCCTCCCGCAGCATGCGGACGATTGCGCGCTGCGTGTTCCCGCGGACGATCGAGTCGTCGACGACCACGACCCGCTTCCCGCGGATAACGGATTCGAGGGCGTTGAGCTTGAGCCGGATACCAAGCTGGCGGAGTGTCTGCGAGGGCTGGATGAAGGTGCGGCCCACATACGAGTTCTTGACGAAACCGTGCGCGAACGGGATGCCCGATTCCTCGGCGTACCCTACTGCCGCCGGCGTCCCGGACTCGGGCACCGGAATGACGATGTCGGCCTCATGAGTGTTCTCGCGCGCAAGCTGGCGACCCATCTCGACCCGCGACTCGTAGACGGAGCGACCTGCGATGCTGGCGTCGGGGCGAGCGAGGTACACATACTCGAACACGCAGCCGGCGGGCGTGGGCTTGCCGAAGCGCTCAGAGCGGACGCCCTTCTCATCGATCGCGATGAACTCACCGGGCTCGATCTCGCGGATGAAGCTCGCCCCCACGGTGGCCAGCGCCGACTGCTCGGACGCGACCACCCAGCCACGCTCCAGGCGGCCAAGGCAGAGGGGGCGGATGCCGTACGTGTCCCGTGCTGCGTACAGGGTTCCTTCGTCCATGAACACGAAGCAGAACCCGCCGCGGATCTTGGGCAGGAGCGCTAGGGCGGTCTCTTCGAGGGTCTGGCCCTTCTCGCCCGCAAGCAGCGCTGTCACGAGCGCGGTGTCGGACGTGTTGCCCTGCTTCATCTCGCCTGTGAGGTGACCGCCCGTGAGTTCCTCGATCATGTCGCGAAGCTCGGCAGTGTTCGTCAGGTTGCCGTTGTGGGCGAGCGCGACAGTCCCGTTGGCTGTTGCCCCCAGCGTCGGCTGGGCGTTCGCCCAGTGGCTTGCCCCCGTCGTCGAGTAACGGCAATGCCCGACGGCGATGTGCCCGGTGAGCGTGTTGAGGGTCGACTCGTCGAACACCTGTGAAACGAGGCCCATGTCCTTGTACACGCTGATGCGCGTGCCATCGCTTGCGGCGATGCCGGCGGATTCTTGTCCCCGGTGCTGGAGGGCATACAGGCCGTAGTAAGTGAGCTTGGCGACCTCTTCGCCGGGTGCCCACACACCGAAGACGCCACAAGCGTCCTTCGGGCCTTTGTCGACTGGGTCTAGGTCAAGTGAGAGGAGTCCGTCACCGCGTACCACTGGCTAATTGTCTCATGCCAGCGAGGGGCGGCGTTTCAGGATGGGTCTTCGTCGTCCTCTGCCTCGTCTGCCACTTCCTCCACGGTTGCGCGGCGGGCGCGCTTGACGCTCACGCGGTCAACGATGAGCACCGCGATCCCGCCGACCAGGACGCCGGCGGCCACGAACAGGACGAGGAAGTATCCGAACGCCGATTCATTCGTGTAGCCATCCGGCAGGTCCCCTCCTGAGCCGAAGATGACCGCGGCGATGGCGCCGAGTAGCCCGCCCGTCACGAGGAAAGGGACGAACTTCGGGGCACGGCGGACGGTGATCTGGCGCTGCGAGGGCATGTCTCTAGCGTACCGAGTCATGAGAAGTGCGGGGGCGCCAATCCAGACGCCACCGAGGGAGAATCGACGAGCCGGATCCGCTTCGGGGAGTCTGGTGCGGGCAGACCCCATCCTCCCCGAAGCGGGGCTTCCTACGACTTCCGTCGCCTGATCGTCGATTCTCGGGTTGAGCCCTCGCGGACCCGCACCCGAACGCACTACTTACGCGCGATGATGCCGCCGTGGCTGTTGGGGAAGAAGCCCCCCGCGGCGACGGGTGATCCAGGCCCAGAGAGGGTTTGCGTCGGCGTTCTAACGTACGTGGTGATGGCGCCGTTGCCTCCCTGGCCGTAGATGCCATAGCCCCAGT
>NZ_DAIUJO010000164.1:0-6071 GCF_036848755.1 Sinomonas sp.
CCCTCAGTGCGGCCGGCGGCCTTGTCATGCGGGGGACGCTTCGCGCCACCCTGGAGCAGCCCGCCCCACTTGCACAGAGTGCAAACTTGCACTTAGTGTAGTGAGGTGACATCTTCCACCGAGACCCCTTCTCGCCGCGAGCTCAACAAAGCCGCGACACGGCAGTCGATCGTCATCGCGGCGATGCGGCTCGCACACGATCGCGGGCTCGGCGGCTTCACGGTCGAAGACGTCGCGGATGCCGCCGGCGTCTCCCGCCGCACCTTCTTCAACTACTTCTCGAGCGCCGAGGAAGCGATCGCAGCCCCGACCTTCGGATTCCTCGACGCCGCACTGGAACGATTCCACGATCGCCCCAAGGGCGAACCGCTCCTCGAGTCGGTCATCCAGATCCTCCTGGCCCTCGCCGACAACAAGTTCATCGAGCCCATGGCGCAGTCGTTCCTCGTCTCGCACGGCAACGATCCGGCCACGCGCTACCAGCTGCAGGCCTTCGACGAGTGCAGCGACAAGATCGTCGCGGCGATCCGCGAGCGCGAGGGCCCCTCGCTCGACGAGCTCTACGTCCACGCCCTCGCCGGCTCCGTGATGTCCTGCGGCAAGGCGGCCCTCGAAGTGTGGCTCGCCGAACGCCGGGGCGACCTCTCGCCGTCGTCCCTCGACCGCTTGAGCGAGCTGCTCGTGGCCGCTTTCGCGCACCTCAAATCAGGCTTCGCGGCGCCATAGCCTGCCGCGCCCCCTGCTACCTGTTCATCCTCTCGCTCTACATCCCCTCGCTGCACATCCTCTCGAGAAGGCATCATGGCTACTCTCCTCTATCGCCTCGGCCGGTTCGCCTACGACCGCCGCTGGCTCGTCGTCTCCCTGTGGTTCATCGTGCTGCTCGCCGTGGGCGGCTCGGCGGCTGCGTTCCACGGAGCGCTGAGCAACTCGTTCCAGATCCCGGGCACCGAGACCCAGCGCATGCTCGACAAACTGCAGAGCGACCTGCCGTCCTCGGCGGGCGGCAGCGCGACCATCGTCTTCGAGTCCCCCAACGCGGCATTCAACGCGGACCAGAAGCAGGGCGTCAGCGATGCCCTGGCGAAGATCAAGGGGCTCGACGGCGTCCAGAACGTCACTGACCCCTTCACCACCCAGGCCCAGCTCGACAGCACCGCAGCCAAGCTTGCCGACGCGCAGAAGCAGCTCGCGGCGAACGAGGCACACCTCACAGCCGGCCAGCAGCAGCTGGATGCGGAGCGGAAGCAGCTCGCCGCGAGCGGCATGGCGCAGGCTGCGATCACGAGCGCCACCGCAAGCGCCCAGGCGAAGCTCGACGCCGGATCGGCTCAACTGGCACAGGCCAAGGCAAGCCTCGCGCTCGGCCAACGCGAAGCACAGGCCTCGCAAGGGCTGCGCTTCGTCTCAACGGACGGCAAGGCCGCCATCGCGACGATCCAGTTCACGAAGTCGACCGACGCGCTCCCGAGCAGCCTGCGGCAGGAGGTCCAGAACCTCGCCGCCCAGGTTCCGGGGGTCAATGCGTACGCGAGCAAGGAGCTCACCCAGGACATCTCGCAGCTCTTCGGCACCTCCGAGGCGACCGGCGTCGTCATCGCGGCGATCGTGCTGCTCGTCATGCTCGGCACGCTCGTCGCGGCAGGCCTGCCTCTTCTCATGGCGCTCGTCGGCGTCGGGGTCGGAGTCGGCGGCACGTTCGCGCTCACGGGCCTCGTCCAGATGAGTTCGACCACCCCGATGCTCGGACTCATGCTCGGCCTCGCCGTCGGCATCGACTACTCGCTCTTCATCGTCAACCGGCACCGCACCCAGCTCCTGCACGGGATGCCGCCGCGCGAGTCGATCGCCCTCGCGATCGGAACCTCCGGCAACGCCGTCATGTTCGCGGGCATCACGGTCATCATCGCCCTCGCGGCCCTCGTGGTCCCGGGGCTCCCCTTCCTGAGCGTCATGGGCATCGCGGCTGCGGCGACCGTGGCCGTCTCGGTGCTCGTCGCCGTGACACTCCTGCCCGCCGTGCTCGCCTTCGCGGGCCGGCGCATCATCTCGAAGCGGCGCTGGGCAAAGGCCGACTCGGAGAACGCCCGAATCGGCAACGAGGAGGCCGAGGCCCGCGAGGACATCGCCAGGTCCGAGCGCGGTTGGGGCGGTTGGGTCACGCGGCACCCGTGGATCGCGCTCGTCGCGTCCGTCGTGGTGCTGGGGGCCCTCGCCCTTCCGGCGGCGCAGCTCCGCCTCGCGCTGCCGGACGGCGGGTCGGAACCGATCGATTCGAGCGCCTACAAGGCGTATGACGCGACCGGGAAGTACTTCGGCCAAGGCATGACGGGTCCGATCATCGTGGTCGGAGAGCTCCCCGCGGGCCTCGATGCAACGGCCGCGAAGGTCAAGGAATACGACGTCGCCGATCAGCTCCGCTCGGTCGCAAACGTCACCGCTGCCGTGCCGGTCGCGCTGAGCGAGAACCGCCAGACCGCCGTCTTCCAGGTGATCCCGACGGACGGTCCCGCGAGCGCGAGCACGGTCCAAGTGGTCAACGACCTGCGGGCCAAGGGCGCGCAGGTCCAAGCACAGACGGGCACCACGATCGGTCTGACGGGCCAGACGGCCGCAAACGTCGACGTCTCGTCGAAGCTCGCCGATGCCCTCCCGCCGTACCTCGCAATCGTCGTCGGACTCTCGCTCGTGCTCCTGCTCCTCGTGTTCCGCTCGCTCCTCGTCCCGCTGCTCGCGACTGGAGGATTCCTCCTCTCGCTCGGCGCGGCGTTCGGCGCGGTTGTCGCCGTCTACCAGTGGGGCTGGCTCGGCCCGGTGTTCGACGTCACCCATCCGGGTGCGGTGCTGAGCTTCCTGCCGATCCTGCTCATCGGCATCCTGTTCGGCCTCGCGATGGACTACCAGGTCTTCATCACCTCGGGAATCCGGGAGGCCTTCGTGCACGGGCAGGAGGCACACCTCGCCGTGCGGACGGGCTTCCGCCACGCTGCCCGCGTCGTGACGGCCGCCGCGATCATCATGGTGAGCGTGTTCGCGGGCTTCATCTTCAGCCACGTCACGATGATCCGGCCGCTCGGCTTCGCCCTCGCCCTCGGCGTGCTGCTCGACGCGTTCGTGGTGCGCATGACGCTCGTGCCCGCCGTCATGCGCCTCATCGGCCGGGGTGCCTGGTCGCTGCCGCGTTGGCTCGCGCGGCTCCTGCCGGACCTCGACATCGAGGGCGCGCAGCTCGAGCGGACGACGGCGGAGCGGGCCCCTCGCGAGCCTGCGGGCGCCGCACGGTAGGCGCGAGCCGAGGGCGCCTGAAGAGGGCGACGGGGCTAGGCTGGGCGGCGTGACTACCACGCCGCCCAGCCTTCCCCCGGCTCCGGGACTGCCCGGTCCGGAGCTGGCTCCCCTCGTCCTCGCCTCCAAGTCCCCTGCGCGAACCAAGCTTCTCGCGGAGGCCGGGATTCCGCATCGGATCATCGTCTCCGCCGTCCACGAGGAAGCGGTCGCGGCCGCGCACCCCGACGCCACTCCGGGCGAGACAGCGCTCCTGCTCGCCCGCGCCAAGGCCGAGGCGGTGGCGACTCTCCCCGAAGCCTCGGGCTCGCTCGTGCTCGGCTGCGATTCGGTCTTCGAGTTCGACGGCGAGGCCCTCGGGAAGCCGTACACAGCCGAGGTCGCGATCGAGCGGCTGCGCGCCATGAGCGGCCGCACCGGAGTCCTGCACACGGGGCACTGGCTCGTCGACTGCCGCGACGGGGTCCTCTCGGACGAGGGGGAGCTCTCCTCGGCCGTCGTCGAGTTCACCGAGATCTCCGATGACGAGATCGACGCGTACGTGGCCACGGGCGAGCCGCTGCACTGCGCCGGTTCGTTCACGATCGACGGCTTCGGCGGCGCGTTCCTCGCACGCGTGGACGGCGACCCGCACACCGTCGTCGGCCTCTCGATCTCGACACTCCGCTCCCTGCTGGCGCGCGCGGGCGTGGCACTGACGGACCTCTGGGAGCCAGCCGTCGTCGGCCGCTGACACGAGCCGTTCCCGACGGGACTGGGTTTTGTAGGGACTCCACAAAGGATCGCCGCATACCCCGCTGAATCCGCCACCAATATGGGCGATTCCACCAAAGGAGCGTTAGGCTCACGGGGAGCAAAGAACGGAGAAACCTTGTCCCTCAACGCTGGAATCAGCCCCATCACCAAGGTCCTGATCGCGAACCGCGGCGAGATCGCCGTGCGCGTCATCCGCGCGGCCCGCGACGAGGGCATCGCGTCTGTCGCCGTCTACGCTGACCCGGACCGGGACGCGCTGCACGTGCGGCTCGCGGACGAAGCGTTCGCCTTGGGCGGGACGACCGCGGCTGAGTCGTACCTCGTGATGGACAAGCTGCTCGACGCCGCGCGCTCCTCCGGCGCCGATGCGATCCACCCGGGCTACGGCTTCCTCTCGGAGAACGCCGAGTTCGCGCGTCGCGTCATCGAAGCCGGCCTCACCTGGATCGGGCCCTCGCCCGAGGCCATTGCGGCCCTCGGCGACAAGGTGCGCGCCCGGCACATCGCCGAGAAGGTCGGCGCGCCGCTCGTTCCGGGCACCAAGGACCCGGTCGGTTCAGCCGACGAGGTGCTCGCGTTCGCCCATGAGTACGGACTCCCCGTCGCGATCAAGGCGGCCTACGGTGGCGGCGGCCGCGGCATCAAGGTCGCCCGGTCCCTCGAGGAGATCCCCCACCTGTACGAATCCGCGGTTCGCGAGGCGACTGCTGCCTTCGGTCGCGGCGAGTGCTTCATCGAGCGGTTCCTCGACTCCCCCCGCCACGTCGAGACCCAGTGCCTCGCGGACGCCCAGGGCAACGTCGTCGTCGTCTCGACCCGCGACTGCTCCCTCCAGCGCCGCAACCAGAAGCTCGTCGAAGAGGCCCCAGCGCCGTTCCTCAGCGAGGAGCAGACCAAGCGCCTCTACGAGTCCTCGAAGGCCATCCTCAAGGAAGCCGGGTACCTCGGCGCGGGCACGTGCGAGTTCCTCGTCGGCCAGGACGGCACCATCAGCTTCCTCGAGGTCAATACGCGGCTCCAGGTCGAGCACTGTGTGTCCGAAGAGGTCACGGGGCTCGACCTGGTGCGCGAGCAGTTCCGCCTCGCACGCGGCGAGCAGCTGGGCTACGACGACCCCGAGGTCCGCGGCCACGCGTTCGAGTTCCGGATCAACGGCGAGGACCCGGGCCGGAACTTCATGCCTGCGCCCGGGACGGTCGAGACGCTCAAATATCCCGCCGGACCGGGTGTCCGCGTCGATTCCGGCATCGAGGCCGGCGAGGTCATCAGCGGGAACTTCGACTCGATGCTCGCGAAGCTCATCGTGAGCGGCGCGACCCGCCAGCAGGCCCTCGAGCGCTCGCGCCGTGCGCTCGACGAACTCGTCATCACGGGCATGCCCACCGTTGTCCCGTTCCACGCGGCCGTCGTGCGCGATCCCGCCTTCGCGCCGGCTTCCGGCCCATTCCAGGTGCACACGCGCTGGATCGAGACCGAGTTCGAGAACGAGATCCCGGCTTGGTCCGGCACCCCGGGCGCCGCCGCGGACGACGCCGGCGAGCGCCAGAGCGTCGTGGTCGAAGTGGGCGGAAAGCGCCTCGAGGTGACGATCCCCGCGGGCCTGGGCGGCATGGCGAAGGCTGGAAAGTCGAAGGCCAAGAAGGCCCGCTCCTCGCGCGGAGGCAGCGCTGCGGCGGTCGCGAGCGGCGATGCCCTCACCGCGCCCATGCAGGGCACGATCGTCAAGGTCGCTGTCGCCAACGGCGAGCAGGTCGAGGAAGGCGATCTCGTCGTCGTCCTCGAGGCCATGAAGATGGAGCAGCCGCTCACCGCCCACCGCTCGGGAACCATCCACGGGCTCACCGCAGAACCGGGCCAGAGCGTCACGGCGGGCTCGGTCATCGCGACGATCGAGGACTGACCGCACAAGGACGCGAAGGAGGGCCGCACCCCGTGACAAGGTCACGAGGGTGCGGCCCTCCTTCTCTTCCCGCCGGCCTCCCCAGCTTTCCCGCCGGCCTCCCCAGCTTTCCCGCTGGCCTCCCCAGCTT
>NZ_DAIUJO010000165.1:0-6009 GCF_036848755.1 Sinomonas sp.
GGCGGCGACCCGGCCACCGCAGCCCATACGCAACTTTGATCTCTTGATCCGGGGGCTTGCGCCAACAAACGGCGGCGCAGGTCCCCTTGGGATGCCGCAACCCCTCTTGCCTTGGGCAAGGGGGGTTGTGCAGCTCGATCCCCCAGGCGTACTTTGGAAATCAATCGATTGAAACGTTTGTCTTCCCAGAGCTTCGGCATTTCAATCGATTGAGCTACTCATCGAAGGGGATGACTGCAATGACCGCTCTGAACACCCGCGTCGACTGGAAGCGCGTGATCCTAGCTTGCATGGCCGACTATCTGGACGCGGGCGGCATCGTCGCCGCTTCCGCAGGACTCGCTCTCTGGACCTCGACGTTCAAGATGAGCCACGGTCTGGTCGGACTGCTCGCGGCACTTGGCACCAACGCCGCCTCCTATGCCGCAGGCGCACTCATCGGGGGCTACCTCGGCGATCGCCTGGGCCGGAAGAAGGTCTACCAATACGACCTGCTCGCCTACATCGTGGGCGCGCTGCTCATCGTCTTCGCGGGCGGAAGCGCCCTCCTCTTCGTGGGCATGATCATCATGGGTCTCGCCATCGGCGCGGACGTTCCGACTTCCTGGGCCCTCATCGGCGAGATCGCGCCCGACAGGCATCGAGGGAAGCTCGTGGGGATGACCGCGGTCTTCTGGAACCTCGGCCCCGTCGTGGTGCTGCTCCTCGCCTTCGTGCTCTCCAACCTTGGCCTGTTGGGCATCCAGATCGTGTTTGCCCACCTCGCCCTCGTCGCGTTTGTCACCTGGCTCCTGCGCCGCCGGATGGCCGAATCCGAGATGTGGACTGCTGCCCGGCAGAAGAACAGCCTTGACCGCGTGATGCTCCGCGCTCTCTTCAGCCGATACCGCGGCCGTCTGTTCTTCGTGTTCATCGTCCACAGCCTGGGCGCGATTGCCCTCGGCACGTTCGGCTTCTTCCTCCCCTACATTCTCAAGACCGTCGGCTCTCAGACCCAAGCCGCGAGCGTGGGGTTCAACGCCCTGTACTACGCCCTTACCGGCGTCGGCGTCGCCGTCCTGTTCATGCCCCTGGTCGACCGGATCAGCCGTCGGGCCCTCTACGGGATCGCTGGGCTGTTCACTGCCCTTTCGCTGCTGGCGGTGATCTTCCTGCCGCTGTCGAACCCCTGGGTGGTCTTCGGCTTCGTCGTCGTCTTCGCGATCTCGACTTCCTGCGGCCAGGAGCAGCTGTACCGCGTGTGGTGCCAAGAGCTGTTCCCGACCGTGGTCCGCTCCACCGCTCAGGGAGTCGTGATCTTCGCCCAGAAGATCGTCCTGGCAGTCTGGAGCCTATTCGTGCCCATCATCGTCGCCACGAGCTTCAGCGCATTTACCTGGATCCTGTTCGCGGCCATGGTCGTGAGCGTCCTCATCGGCCTCGCGTGGATGCCGAAGCGACCGCACACCCTCGAGGAAGTCGGGGCCGAGGAACTGTGGGGGGTCAAGGCGTGAGCCCGTCGCCCAGGGATGTCCAGTCCCGCAACGTCCTGATCATCTTCAGCGACCAGCTGCGGGCGGATGCCCTCGGCTGCTACGGCAACCGCGCGGTGGACACCCCCGCCCTCGACGGCCTTGCTGCAGCGGGCACCGTCTACGACTCGGCCTACACGCCGTGTCCTGTCTGCGTACCTGCGCGCTCCAGTCTCATCACGGGGCTGGAGCCGCAGCATGGAGACTGCTACGAGAACGAGATGCCGATGTCTCAGGCGTCGACGTTCATGGACGAACTCTCGGCAGCCGGTTACAGGACCCACGGCGTCGGCAAGATGCACTTCACCCCGGACGGGAGTGCGCTGCGGGGGTTCCAGACGCGCAACACCGGCGAAGAGTTCGGAACCCCGGACGACGACGACTACCTCGCCTTCGTCGCGGAGCACGGCTTCGACTTCGTCGAGCATCCGCACGGGCTGCGGGACGAAATGTACTACATTCCCCAGCTCTCACCGGTGCCCGAGCACCTGCACCACTCGCACTGGGTCGCCGACCGCTCCATCGACTTCCTCCGCGAGCAGTCGGCGAACAGGCCTTTCCTGCTGTGGTCGAGCTTCATCGCACCGCATCCCCCATTCGCCCCGCCGTCGCCCTGGCATCGGCGATATGAGCCGTCGACCATGACGGAGCCCTTCGTGCCGTCGTCGTCCGACGATCTGCTGACGGTGTACAACCGGCTTCAGAACCGTTACAAGTACCGCGACGGCGGCGAGGACCGCCGCCTGAACCAACTCCTGAAGGCCTACTACTTCGCCTCGGTCTCCTACCTCGACTCCCAGGTGGCCAGAATCCTGCAGGCGCTCGACGAATCGGGCCTCCGCGAGGATACGACCGTGATCGTCACGGCGGACCACGGCGAATTCCTCGGCGACTACGGCAGCTTCGGGAAGAGGTCCTTCCTCGATCCGGCTGCGCGCATCCCGCTCATAGTGGAGGGTCCGGGCTTCGCAGCCGAGCGCAGGGGCGAGCCCGTGAGCCTTCTCGATGTGTTCCCCACGTTGCTGGAGATTGCCGACGTCGACGAGCCGCTCCGCGATGGCCGATCCCTCCGGGACATCGGGGCGGGACGGACCCTCTTCGGCCAGTACCAGCAAGGTGCGCTGGGACTCTACGCCGTGATCACGGACCGCTGGAAGTACATCTGGTCGGCCTTCGACCGGCGCGAATACCTCCTCGACCGCGTCCGCGACCCGGACGAGACCATGAATCTCGCGTACAACGTGCGGCGCCGCGAGGACCTCCTTTCGATGCGCAGCCTCGCGCTCGACCATTTCGAGGATCTGCGCGGTGCCGATCTGGACGCCCTGGCCGCCAACTCCAGCCTGCGGCTCGGAGAACGGCCCTCCCCCGAAGCAATTCGAGCCATGGAGGCCCTTGGCCTCGACCGGGACGCCGCCACCCTCGTGGTCCGGGGCGGGGAGTGGACCCCGCCCGCTGCCCGTCGAGCCGAAGCCTCCGTCCAAGCCCGACAATGAACTCGTGAAGACAGACCCGGACGGAAGCGCGCCGCGCGTGACGACGATGCAGCAGGTGGCGGACGAGCTCGGCATTTCGCTCTCCACCGTCTCGCTGGCCCTGCGCGGCAAGCCCGTGATCGCAAAGGAGACCCGGGAACGCGTCCAGCAAGAGGCCAAACGGCTCGGGTACGTCTACAACCGCAGCGCAGCGAACCTCCGTCAGAGCAGACGGACTCTGGTCGGACTGGTCGTCCCCGACATCACCAATCCGTTCGTCGGCGAGGTCGCCCTCGGCCTGCAGGCGAACCTGGCCGAGCACAGCCAGTTCGTCGTCCTGGCCAACACCCAGGACAGCATTGGGACCCAGACCGAAGTCATCGGCTCCCTGATCGAGGAACGCGCATCCGGGCTGGTGATCATCCCCGCTCTCGGTACCCGCGCGGAGGACCTCCGGCTGCTCCGCGACTCGGCCACCCCCGCAGTGCTGATGAACCGCGAGGTGCCAGACAGCGGACTGCCCCTCATCGGGACCGATGATCGCGAGATCGTGCGCTTGGCCGTGGAGCACCTCGCGACGGTGCACGGCATCGTCGAGGCCGCGTATTTCGGGGGGCTGCGCGAAGCAGGGCCTCACCAGGCGCGAAAGGCGGCCTTCGATCTGGAACTCCGCAAGCGCCAGATCCACAGTGCCGAGGCGTGGAACCAGCCCACCGGTCCCAATCCCGCTGCCGCCTACGCAGCGGCCCGGTCCCTGCTGCACGCGGAACCGCTCCCGCCGGCGATCCTGTGCCACAGCGACTCAATCGCCATCGGCCTCATCAGGGCCTTGGACGAAGCCGGCGTCCCCTCCCGGAGTTGCGCGATCCTCTCCATCGACGGTATCGCGGCGTCCGCGATGACCACCCCCCCGCTCACCACTGTCGCAGTCGATCCCGGGCACATGGGACGGCGTTCGGGGCGCCTCCTCCTGCACTCACCCGATCACGACGCCGAGCCGGAGGAGCCCGCCAGGCCCCACCTCATCGTCCGGACCTCCTGCGGCTGCCCGGCCGAGGCCTGATCAGGCCTACCAAGATCGGCGAGCTGGCCGCCGGTGTCGCCGCGCACCGCCGTCGTGCCTCGCCCCCTCGGCCCGGCCAACCGGACGCGTGGAAGGCGTGGCCCCCCCTCTCCCCTCATGGGCGGAAAGAGCAGTACGGTTGCTACTACGGCGGCGGAAGGACGTCCCATGGCTCGCTCGCGCCGGGGCAATCAGGACATCCCATCCGAGGAGGCGAACCTCATCGTGGCGCCTTCGGAAGGGCCCATCACGCGCGCCGGAGCGAAGCTGGGCGCCGGGCTGGGGATGTGACAGTGCCGCGCTACCTCATCACGTACCACGGATTCCCCTACCCCGACACCGACACGGTCGCCGACCAGCGGCGCGCCTTCCGTGCCTGGGCCGAGAAGGCACTGGGGCCGGCGATGGTGGACTTCGGGTCCCCGCTCTACGACGCCGGGCAGATGTCCACCACCGCAGCACAGCCCACGCCGGTAGAGATCGACGGATACACGATCATCGAGGCGCGGTCGGTCACAGAGGTCCGTTCCCTGCTCGCCGGGCACCCGTTCCTCGCCCTCGGCGGGACGATTCAGATCAACGAGTGCCTCGACGTGTGAGGAGCGGGAGGCAAGCCCGTGGGGTCGGTTCAGGCCACCCGGCCAGCCGGGGACTGGGTCAGCGCAGGGTCGGTTTCGGCGACGGAACCGATCACCTCGTCGATCTTCGCCAGCACCGAATCCTCGAGCGTGACGCCCGCGGCGGCGGCGTTCGAGGCGATCTGCTCGGGGCGGCTCGCCCCGACGATGGCGCCGGCCACGTTCGGGTTCTGAAGCACCCATGCCACGGCCAGCTGTGCCAGCGTGAGGCCCAGCTCGTCGGCAATCGGCTTGAGGTTCTGCACGGCGGTGAGGATGTCGTCTCGCATCCACCGCGAGATCATGTTCTTGCCGCCCTTCTCGTCCGTTGCCCGCGATCCCTCCGGCACGGGCTGCCCGGGCACGTACTTGCCCGTCAGGACGCCCTGGGCGATCGGCGAGAACACGATCTGCGAGAGGCCCAGCTCCTCCGAGGTGGGAACGACTTCCTGCTCGATGACGCGCCACAGCATGTTGTACTGGGGCTGGTTCGAGATGAGTTGGAAACCCAGCTCGGTGGCCAGCTTGTGGCCAGTGCGGATCTGGTCCGCGTTCCATTCGCTCACGCCGATGTAGAGGGCCTTGCCCTGACGGACGATGTCGGCGAAGGCCTGCATCGTCTCCTCGATCGGCGTCTCATAGTCGAAGCGGTGCGCTTGGTACAGGTCGACGTAGTCGGTGCCGAGCCGCTTCAGCGAGCCGTTGATCGACTCCATGATGTGCTTGCGCGAGAGACCCGTGTCGTTCTTGCCGCCGGGGCCGGTGGGCCAATACACCTTGGTGAAGATCTCGATGCTCTCGCGGCGCTCACCCTTGAGAGCGTCGCCGAGCACGACCTCAGCCGCGGTGTTGGCGTAGGCGTCGGCGGTGTCGAAGCTCGAGATGCCCGCGTCGAGGGCCGCGTGGATGCTCTTGCCTGCGGTGTCGTCGTCGACCTGGGACGCGTGGGTGAGCCAGTTTCCGTAGATGATCTCGGAGATCTTGAAACCCGAGTTGCCGAGGTACCTGAATTCCATGGTCTTCTCCTATGTCGAGCCCCGTGCGGCAGAGTCTCGTTGGGCACGGCGAAGTCCCGTGGAATCGCAGTTCTGCGCGGTCGGACGGGACCATGTGCCGGAGCCCAACTGAGGCAAGGCCTATTTAGTATTCGTTGTGAACTATAAGGCGAGACCGCAGCACGATCAAGGCCTGCTCACGCGTGTGCGCGTCCGGCGGCATCCGCCGACTCGCGCGCCGGGCGCAGAGGTTCTCGGGCTTCAGACCCTAGAAGACGCTGTACCCGCCGTCGACCGTGAGCACCGAACCGGTCATGAAGCTCGACGCGGCGCTCGCGAGAAAGACGA
>NZ_DAIUJO010000166.1:0-5947 GCF_036848755.1 Sinomonas sp.
GCTCGTGTTCGTGAGGACGATCTTGGAGTACACGTGCCCGGCCGCGCCGCCCGCACCCGCGCCGAGCGAGGCCTTGAGCTGGGTCGAGACGCACCGTGCCGGCGCGCCGGCCGCTGTGGTGCCGTCCGAGGGGGTCGACATGGGGGTTGCGCTCGCGGACGTGGAGTCCATGGAGGACGGAGCGGAGGGCGTGGCCGACGGCGACGTGGACGAGCCGCTGGGGCTCGTGCTCGTCTGGCTCGTGGCGTTGTTGCCGCAGGCAGCGAGGCCGAGGGCCGCGACGACGAGGGTGGCGGCGAGGGCCGGAAAGCGCAGGTGGCGAGTCACAGTCCCACGATTCACTTCAGTCACATCAGTGTCAAGTGGTGTCGAGCGCGGTGTCCTGATCGTGATGTTCGGCGGGCGGCCGTCGAGCGGCGAAGCTCGCAGCCGCCGTCGTCATTCCGATGGTGACGAGCGCGCCGAGGAGGAGCGCGGCGTCCTCGCCGGGGGCCAGGACGCCGAGGGAACGCCCGATCGTCGCCGCCGCGACCGGCACGCCGAGCTGCGCTGCCGAGGCGACGGCGAACGGGAGCGGCATCCCGGTGAGGCGGCCCGCTGCGTGGGCCAGCACGGCCCCCACGCCCAGCGCCATGCCGAGGCCGATCATGGCGGGATGGCTGCCGAGTTCGCGCAGGTCGATCGAGGCGCCGAGCCACACGAAGAAGACCGGCCCGAGGAAGCCGTCGTTGACCGCAAAGAGCTGACGGGCCAGACGGCGTGGTTCGCCCACGGCCGCGACAGCGAGCCCGAAGGCGAATCCCGAGAGCATGATCGAGACGTTGAAGAACACCGCGAGCCCGGCGAGGGCGAACAGGATCGAGAGCTGGATCCTCAGCTCGAGCGCGAATTTGCGATGCTCCGAGAAGGTGTGGAGCCGTCGTCGGGCGCCGTTGCGTTCGAAGCGCCGCAGGAACCACCAGACGACCACGGCGCACACCGCGACGGCGAGCGCCCCGACCGCCTTCGGACCGGCGTGGCCTGGGTCGATCGCGAGGGGAAGGGCGACGATCGCCGCGACATCCGCGAGGGCGACCTGGGCCGTGAGTTCGAGGATCGACGTGCCCTTGAGCGCGAGGGAGTCGATGATCGGCAGGACCAGCGCCGCCGACGACGAGCCCATGAGGACCGCGTACAGCGGCGCCTTCGCAGAGCCGAACAGGAGCGCGACGGCGATGCCCAGGGCGACGGCGACGACGGCCGTCACGACGGCGCGCAGCGCGCCCTTCCCGATGGCGGCACGGATGGTCCGGTCGCGGATCGGGACGTGGGTGCCGGCGACGAACATCATGAGGGCGAAGCCGATGTCCGCGAGGAACGTGAATGTCTGGTTGCCCGCGTCGACCCACCCGAGCAGCGACTTTCCCACGACGACGCCGGCGAGCAGTTCCCCGAGGACGAGCGGCAGGTGCCACCCCTCCCGCGAGGCGAGCAGGGGGCCGAGGAGTGCGATGACGCAGATGAGCGAAAGCTCGATGAAGGACACTTGCCCTACTCGCCGTCGTCCACGGACGCCCCGCCAAGCGCCGGAACGTCGACGATCTTCACGGGAATGTCGGTGTTCTCGTCCGTGTGGTAGCTCGCGCAGACGCGATGGTAGCCGTCGGCGATCTGCAGGGGCGTTCCCTCGGCGAGGTTTCCGCGGACGAGCAGGATGGGGGAGAGCTTCTCGTCCCGGTGGATCTTGACCAGATCGGCGCGGACGTGCGCGTTGGTCTCGTCGAGGAGCGCCAACCGGGCCGCCCGGAGGATGTCCTTCGCCTTCTGATGGGAGATCGGGGCCTTCTCCAACGCCTTGACGAGCTCTTTGACCTCGTGGGGAGCGGCGAGCAGGGAGAGGTATGCGGCTGCCGCGGGATAGTCGTGCTTCTCGGGCTCGTCGAGCCATGTCACGGGCACGTCGGACTCCTTTCGGCCTGCCTCTTCCCGGCAGGCGTGGCCGCATCATACGCCCCGGGGTCGAGGACCGATGCGCTGGGCCTTCGGAATCCTGGCCGGGACATGCGTCGGTCCCAAGGCCGCAGCCTTGGGACCGACGTGTCTGCCTCAGCCGAGCTGGCTCAACGGGAGGACTCCTCGGAGGAGCTTGCGGCGTCCGCGGAGAGTGTGGCCACCGGCCGGTCTCCGCCCTTTCTGAGGGTCAGCATGACCAGACCGGCGGCGAGCAGGCAGGCGGCCAGGAAGACCGACGCCGCCATGAAGCTGCCGTGCGTGATGTCCTGCAGGAAGCCCCCCACATACGGCCCGACGAACCCGCCGAGATTGCCCACGGCGTTGATCAGGCCCATGGCGCTTCCAGCGACCACCACCGGCATCGCGCGCGAGGCGGAGGCCCAGAACGGGCCGTCGTACGCGAGCGCTCCTGCCATTGCGATGCTGATGAAGGTGACAGCGAGGAACGGCACGCTGCTGCCCGTCGCCACCGAGATGACGAGGGCGACGGCGCCGACCGCCATCGAGAGCAGCACGTGCGTCGAGTAGCGGCCGGACCTGTCAGCAGCCTTGGCGTTGTACCAGAGGGCGAACATCGCCAGCACGTACGGGATCGCCGTGACGAAGCCAACCTCGAGGGAGGAGCCTGACGTGATCGTCTTGACCACCTTGGGCAGCCAGATGTTCAGGCCGTAGAAGCCGATCTGGATCAGGAAGTAGACGAGCGTCAGTCGCCAGACCGCGCTGTTCTTGAAGACATGCTTGATGCTCACATGCCCTTGATGGGGGGCGGCGGCCTCGTCGGCGGCGAGGCCCTCCTCGATGTACGCGCGCTCCTGGGGAGAGCACCACTTGGCATCCCGCGGGCGGTCTGAGATGAAGAACCACCAGATGGGGGCGGCGATGACAAACGGGAAGAGGCCCTCGATGATGAACAGCCAGCGCCAGTCGGAGAAGGAGAGGATCCAGCCCGAGAGGGGCGCGGTGATGATGGACGAGATCGCGATGTTCATCATCCAGAAGGCATAGGCCCGAGCGCGTTCGGCTGCGGGGAACCAGTGGCTGATGAGCACCAGGATTGCCGGCCAGATGCCGGCTTCGGCCACGCCGAGGAGGAACCGCACGATGAGAAGTTCCGTGAAGTTCTGGACGAAGCCTGTGGCGACCGCCAGAAGGCCCCAGACCAGAACCATGATCCCGACGAATTTCTTCGCACTCCAGCGTTCGGCCAGATGACCCCCCGGGATCTGCAGGGTCAGGTAGCCGATGAAGAAGATCCCGGCGGCGAGACCCTGCTGGGCAGCGTCAATACCGAGGTCCTTATGAAGCCCGTTCAGGGCGAACCCGATGTTGGTCCGGTCCATGAACGAGATGATGTAGACGATGATGGCCACCGGGATCAGGCGCGTCCAGCGCTTTCGCCCAACGGTCTCGTGGACAGCTTCGGCCACGATAGCCTCCTATTTCCTATAGGATATAACCGGTATTTTTGAGGCTACGCGTGAGACGGGTCACGGTCAAGGGGTTGAAAGCTCCCGAAGATCGCTCCCGACGAATGCTGCCCGAACCGCTCAGCGGCCGAAGAGCCGGGAGAAGAAGCCCCCGGGCGCATTGGGTTCGTTCTCGTGTCCCTGGCAGCGCTGGGAGTTCGGGACGCCTCGCATGACCTGCTGGACGTGCTGCCCGCACCCGGCCCAGGTGAGCTTTCCGCATTTCCTGCACGTGATCTGTCGGCACATTTCTCTTTCTCCTTCTTCTTGTTTCCCTTGAATGGTGTTTCGGGTCTATCGGGAGGTGACGGCCTGGAATGCCACGTAGACGGCGACCAGGAGGACCAGTCCCGCGAACCCTCGCTTGAGCGCATGTTCGGGAAGCCTTCGCCCGAGTCGGCCTCCCGCGAGGGAGGCAGCCATCGCGGCCGCAGCGAAGGCTCCGATGACAGCCCAGTCGAAGTGCATCTGCCCGACGTGGGCGCCGAGGCCTGCGAGGGAGTTGATGACGATGATGACGAGGGACGTCCCGACGGTCAGGGCCATGGGAAGCCCGAGGACGAGGGCCAGGGCCGGGACGATGAGGAAGCCCCCGCCCACGCCGAGCAGCCCGGTGAGGAACCCGACGACGGCGCCGGTCAGGATCGCCTTGGGGAGGCAGCTTCGCCAGTTCACCCCGCCCTCCGGGAGCGAACAGGACCCGCCGACTGCCTCGGTCCTGCGGAGCATCCGGATGCCGGCGGCCACCATGATGGCCGCGAAGGCGAGCAGGAGGATCTTCTGGTCGAGCATCCGGTTGACAGCGGCACCGAGGTAGGCGGTGATGGTGCCGGCGCCGCCGACGATGAGGGCGAGGCGCCAATGGACGCCTCGGCGGATCCTGGGCAGGACGGCGACGGCGGAGGAGGCTCCGACGACGACGAGCGAGCCGGGGATGGCGGCCGCGAGCGGCACCCCGACCCCATAGACGAGGGCGGGGACGGCAAGGATCGAGCCGCCGCCGCCGACGAGCCCGAGGAGGCCGCCGACGACGGCGCCGAATGCCAGGGCGGGGAGGATCACGGGGCGTCTCCCAGGCGCTGGAGGGCCTGGTGCGCGGTGGGCTCGCTCGCCGAGCGGTTCCAGGGCATCCAGGAGAGCATCCGTCCCATGGCGCAGCTGTTCGTCGCGGCAGAGAACGTCAGTCCCGCGCCGATGGCGCCGGCAACGAGGCGTAGCCTGGGCGAGACGAAGCGGCCGGCGAGGATGCTCGCCAGGACCAGGGATCCCGCCGTCATGCGCACCTGGCGCTCCATGGCCCAGGTCTGGGGGCCGCGGACGACCTCGCCCCCGGCCGCGGCGAACGCCGGCACGCCGCCCTCGAGCACGCTGGCTCGGGCGAGGCCGACGGCGGCGAGGCGCCTGCGTGCCTGCTCGGCGCGGGCGCCGGACTGGCACACCAGGACGACGCGGGTGCCCATCCGCTCGGCGAACTCCTCGGTGTGCTCGCTCAGGAGGGGGAGCGGCACATGATACGAGCCCCTGATGTGGAGCGCATCGAACTCTGCTCCGCTGCGCACGTCCACGACCATGAGGTCATCGTGCTGCGCGGCCCACTCCTTCAGGGTGGCGGGGTCGACGGTGGCTGGCATGGTGAGGGTGCTCTCGGTCATCGCTTCTTTCGGTCCGGGTCGGTTGGTGCCCCGTCTCGGGGCCTCGGGCGGCGGGTCGGTCAGGCGGTGGGCAGCCCGGCGGACTGCCAGGCGAGCATTCCGCCGGCCATGGTGTCGGCGGAGAAGCCGGCGGCGGCGAGCTGGTCGGCGGCGGCAGCGCTGCGGCGCCCGCTGCGGCAGACGGCGATCACCGGCAGGCTGCGGTCGAGCTCGCCGAGGCGGGAGCTGAGCTCGCCGAGCGGGATGTGCCGTGCGCCTGGGATCACGCCTTCTGCGAGCTCGTCGGCGTCCCGCACGTCGACGATCTGGGTCGAGGTGCCGAGCGCCTGAGCGGTCTGCTGGGGTGAGACGTCCATCGGAAGGTCCTTTCTCGAGGGTGGGGGGCGATACCCCTGGGGGTAGAATGGAATGCTTCCCGGAAGGGGAGTCGGAGCGTATCGAGGAGTTGCTGTGGTCGAGCTGAAGCCAGAGGAAATGACGCCCGTGCTGAACCGTCTGCGCCGGGCGCAGGGCCAGCTCGCGGCCGTCGTCAGGATGATCGAGGAGGGGAAGGACTGCACCGCGGTGGTCACGCAGCTCTCCGCGGTGTCCAAGGCCATCGACCGGGCGGGGTTCGCGATCATCTCCTCCGGACTGGAGGAGTGCTTCCGGAGCGGGAGCGACGAGGTCGACCGGAAGCAGTTGGAGAAGCTGTTCCTGTCGCTGGCCTAGTCCGCACGGCGAGGGCGTAGAGTCCGAAGGCCGCGAAGACCCCCACGAGGCCCGCGCCGATCAGTCCCGTGTCGAGACCGGCCAGCGCGGCGAGCGGCCCGTCGCGGATGTCCAGCACCTGGG
>NZ_DAIUJO010000167.1:0-5720 GCF_036848755.1 Sinomonas sp.
AGCTCGCCGACCGCGCGGATGCGGCGGTTGCCGAAGTGGTCGATGTCGTCGACCTCGACGCGCACGTCGATCGGCTGGCCATCGCGGACACCCGCGATGGTCTTCTGCCCGGCGTGGAGCGCAACGAGGAACTTGATCATCGCGACGATGTCCTCGATGTGGAGGACGGACGCCTCGCGGTCGGAGAGCGGGCGGTCGACGCCGAGCTTCCGGTTGATCTTGTACCGGCCGACCTTCGCGAGGTCGTAGCGCTTCGGGTTGAAGTAGAGGTTGTCGAGCAGCGACTGGGCCGCCTCGACCGTGGGCGGCTCGCCCGGACGGAGCTTCCGGTAGATGTCGAGGAGTGCGTCCTCGCGGGTCTCGGTCGTGTCCTTCTCGAGCGTCGCGCGCATCGAGTCGTAGTCGCCGAACTCCTCGAGGATCTGGCCCTCGGACCAGCCGAGCGCCTTGAGCAGGACGGTCACCGACTGCTTGCGCTTGCGGTCGAGGCGGACGCCGACCTGGTCGCGCTTGTCGATCTCGAGCTCGAACCACGCACCGCGCGAAGGGATGATCTTCGCCGTGAAGATGTCCTTGTCGCTCGTCTTGTCGGCGGCGCGCTCGAAGTAGGCACCCGGGGAGCGAACGAGCTGCGAGACGACGACGCGCTCGGTGCCGTTGACGACGAACGTGCCCTTCTCGGTCATGAGCGGGAAGTCGCCCATGAACACGGTCTGCTGCTTGATCTCGCCCGTGTTGTTGTTCATGAACTCGGCCTTGACGTACAGCGGGGCCGAGTAGGTGGCGTCGCGCTCCTTGCACTCCTCCATCGTGTACTTCGGGTCCGCGAACTCGGGGTCGGAGAAGCTCAGGGACATGGTGCCCTGGAAGTCTTCGATCGGGGAGATTTCCTCGAAGATGTCGGCGAGGCCGGACGTCGTTGCAACGCTCGCGTCGCCCTCTTCCGCGGCCTTGGCCACGCGGGCCTGCCAGCGCTCGTTGCCGACGAGCCAGTCAAAGGACTCAGTCTGGAGGGCCAGCAGGTTGGGGACGTCGAGGGGCTCGTGGATCTTGGCGAATGAGAGCCGGTTGCGTGCGCCGTCCGTGTTAGCGGTTTGGTTGTCAGAGGTGCTCGAGGCGACCAAGAGGGATCCTTCCACAGACCTTCAGGATTGTCCGCACCCTCCCCCAACCGTGCAGCTGCCCAGCAACTCTTCTGTTAGATGGACGGCCGCCCACGAGCCCACCGCTATATGAAGGCTGGAGGTCAGAAAGGGAGAACGCAAAGATCTAGCATAGCCGTTATGAGCGCGCGTGTCTAGCGCACATCTCGAGCGCGGTCAAGTGCCCGTCTGAGAGGCGCCGCGAGGATCCCGCCGCACACACTGTACACCCGCCCCAACCCGGCGCGCCGTCCGTTCATCGGCGGTAGCCTGAAGTCAGCGCGGCCCGCCCATGGACTGGGCGTCCCCGCGCCCACGCACTCTCCGACTCCCGGAGCAGGCACGACGACGTGACAGGAGATGCCATGAGCAGCGGCACCGACGAAGTGGTCATCCTTTCCGCAGCACGCACCCCGTTCGGCAGACTCAACGGGCAGCTCGTGGGGCTCACCGCGGTCGACCTCGGCGCGCACGCCATCACCGCGGCGCTCGCCAGAAGCGGTGTCCGGCCCGAGTCGGTCGACGCGGTCATCATGGGCCAGGTCCTTCAGGCCGGGGCCGGACAGAATCCCGCGCGCCAGAGCGCGATCGCTGCGGGCATCGGCTGGAACGTCCCGTGCGTGACGATCAACAAGGTGTGCCTCTCCGGCCTCACGGCGGTGATCGATGCCGCCCGCATGATCCGCGCGGACGACGCAACCGTCGTCGTCGCCGGCGGCCAGGAGTCCATGAGCCGCGCCCCGCACGTTCTCCCCGGCTCGCGGCAGGGCTGGATGTACGGGACCGTCGCGGCGCTCGACGTCGCCGCCCACGACGGACTGACCGACGCCTTCGACGGGCAGTCGATGGGCCTTTCGACCGAAAGCAGGAACCTCACGCTCGGGATCGACCGCAAGTCCCAGGACGAGGTTGCGGCAGCGTCCCACCAGCGCGCCGCCGCGGCGCAGGAGTCGGGCGTGTTCGACGACGAGATCGCACCCCTCGAGGTCAAGCAGCGCAAGGGTGCCCCAGTCCGGCTCACGAGTGACGAGGGCGTCCGCCCGGGCACGACCCTCGAGACGCTCGCACCGCTCAAGGCCGCTTTCGCCACCGACGGAACCATCACGGCGGGAAACTCCTCGCCGCTCTCGGACGGGGCGGCAGCCCTTGTCGTCACGAGCCGCGCCTATGCGGAGGAGCACGGACTCTCCTGGCTCGCCGTCGTCGGCAAGCCCGGGCAGGTCGCCGGCCCGGACAACTCGCTTCACTCGCAGCCCGCCAACGCCATCGCGAACGCCCTCTCCCGGGCCGGCTGGACCACTCAGGACCTCGACTTCATCGAGATCAACGAGGCCTTCGGCTCGGTGGCAGTGCAGTCGCTCAAGGAGCTCAAGTATCCGCTCGAGAAGACGAACATCCACGGCGGGGCGATCGCGCTCGGGCACCCCATCGGCGCTTCCGGTGCACGGCTCGCCGGACACGCCGCGCTCGAACTCGCGCGGCGGGGCGCGGGGCGCTCCGCCGTGTCCCTGTGCGGCGGCGGGGGGCAAGGCGAAGCGCTCCTGCTGTACCGGGACTGAGGCGCCGTGAGCGGACACCAACGCTTCGTGGACGACGCCGCCGCACGCGGCCTCCGCGTCGAGCTCGCCGACCGCGGCCGCGCGAAGAGCCTGGAGGAAGCCGCGGCGAATCTCGGGATCGAGCCGCGGGACATCGTGAAGACACTCGTCGTCCGGCACCCCGACGGCAGCTTCCTCTTCGCGCTCATCCCCGGAGACCGGCAGATCTCGTGGCCCAAGCTGCGCCGGCTGCTCGGCGTGAACCGACTCTCGATGCCGTCCGCCGAGGTCGCCCTCGAGGCGACCGGCTACGAACGTGGGACCATCACGCCGGTCGGTTCGACGACGGCATGGCCGGTCTTCGCGGACGAGAGCATCTCCGGGCGGATCTCGCTCGGAGCGGGCGAGCATGGGCGCAGCGCCTTCGTCGACGCGGGCGAGCTGTTCGCTTCGTTGGACGCGAAGGTCGCGGACATCAGCGACCCTCTCTGAGGCCACGGCGGCTGGGTCCAGACGGCCCAGCCCGCCCGAACGCAGCCCGACGGCAAAGGCCCCCGGGTTCCAGAACGGAACACGGGGGCCTTCGGCTCGCCCTCCCGGCCAGGGGCCGGGGGGCGAGAGCAAGCAAGGAACTTACTTGAGGGTGACGGTAGCGCCAGCGGCCTCGAGGACCTCCTTGGCCTTCTCCGCGGTCTCCTTGTTGGCGCCCTCGAGGACGGCCTTGGGAGCGGCGTCGACGAGGTCCTTGGCCTCCTTGAGGCCGAGCGACGTGAGGCCACGGACCTCCTTGATGACCGCGATCTTCTTGTCGCCAGCAGCCTCGAGGATCACGTCGAAGGAATCCTTCTCCTCCTCGGCAGCAGCCTCGGCACCGCCGCCGGCGGGACCGGCAACGGCCACGGCAGCAGCGGTGACCTCGAAGACCTCCTCGAACTTCTTCACGAACTCGGAGAGCTCGATGATGGTGAGCTCCTTGAAGGCCTCGATCAGCTCGTCCTGGGTGAGCTTCGCCATGGTTGGCGTCCTTTCATTCTGGGGCGCGACCGGGGCAGTCCCTGGGCGCGCCGAGTTTGTGGGGTGGGGAAGAGATCAGTTCTCTTCGGCGGCCGCAGCAGCTGGCTCGGAAGCCTCGGCAGCTTCGGCGGGAGCCTCGGCCTCGGAAGCAGCGGCCGGAGCGCCGCCCTCTTCCTCGAGCTTGATGCGCAGGGCATCGAGGACGCGCGCGACGGCGGACATGGGCGCCTTGAGGACGCCCGCAACCCTCGCGAGCTGCAGTTCGCGGGACTCCAGGGCGGCCAGGGCGGCCACCTCGTTCGCGTCGAGCGCCTTGCCCTCGAAGTAGCCGGTCTTGATGACCAGCTGCTTGTTCTCCTTGGCAAAGTCGGTCAGGCTCTTGGCGGCCGCAACGGCGTCACCCTTGATGAACGCGATCGCGGTCGGTCCGGCAAGCTGGCCGTCGAACGCTTCGACGCCAGCCTCCTTCGCGGCGATGGCGGTCAGGGAGTTCTTCACGACCGAGAACTTGCTGTCCTGGCCGAGCGCACGACGCAGCTTCTTGAGCTGGGCGACGGAGAGCCCACGGTATTCGGTCAGGACTGCGGCTGCCGACTCCTGGAAATCCTTGGTGATCTCCTCGACAGCTGACACCTTGGCAGGCGTTGCCATAACCCTCCTTCCGGGGAAACTAGGCCGATACTCGGTCCCGGAATGACGAACGCCCCGCGCAGATGCACGGGGCGTGGAGGGCCGGCCGGATGACATCCGTGCCGGAGCTTTCGCTCGTTCACCTGCGCAGGCCGCCCCATTCCGGGGACCTTAGGCTGGCTGCGGCGAGCAAATGCACACAACAATCAGCGACCGGCGGTCTTTGGTCCTCCAAGACTACGGGATGCCGCTGGAACCGCCAAATCGCGGGTGCTCGAGGTCAGCTCGCGAGCAGCTCGGTCAGGGCGCGGCGGCGGGCGTCCTCGACGGCGGCGGCCAGATTGCGGATGAGCAGGACGAGCCACCCGAGCACGATGCCAGCGACGAACATCTCCATCGCCGTCATGTTGTAGTAGCCGAGGGGGTACCAGAGGACGACGGCGAGCACGGCTCCCCCGAGCATCACGAAGCCCGTCACCTGGAACGTCCGGCTCACGCCTGGAAGCCACCAGTGCAGTCCCATGACGAGGACCACGAACGCACCGGACATCGACGTCGCGAGTGCGTTGTGGCCAGGCATGTACACGTCCACGGGCACGAGCCCCGTCCCTGCGAGCAGGAGGCCCATGAGCACGAGGCACACGAAGACCGGCCGGGTCCGCACGTCGCTCTCGCCGAGCGGTTTCCGTCGCGCGCGCCCGTGCACGCGGTCCTCCGCACCGATGCTGGCCAGCCTGTCGGCCCGGTAGGCCGCCAGCGCTTGAATGTCGCGGGTCACGTACTCCGCGAGCATCGTGATGACGATCCCGCCCGTCACGAGCGTGACGTTGAACGTCCACGCGACTCCGCTGTTCGCGGCGCCGAGGGCACTGAAGTTGATCTCCCACCAATTCGGGTTCTTCGTCGTCACCATCGAGGTGAGCACCCCGGCGGCGAGATACGTCGCGAGGAGATTCGAGAGAAGGTAGCTGTTCATCCGTGCGCCGGACTGGTACGTCGCGTACGCGGACAGGCCACCCACCACCGCGGTCTCGACTGCTCCGGCGAAGGGGTCGATGGTGAGGTCGCCGAAGGCCTGCTGGAAGATGCGGAACCCCGCCCATGCAGCCATGAAGGCGATCGCGCCATGGACGACGGCCAAGGCCAGCAGCCCAAGATACCGGCGCCAGGCGGGACGCTCCACGAGCCAATGGTGCTGGGGATGGTCGAACGTGTGACGGTAGGCCAGCGGCAGGACGATCACGGCGACGGCCCCGCCCACAAGGCCCGCGACGTCGCCGACGCTGTGGTCCCCGGAGAGAGCCGGGCGGTGGCCGGCAAAGGCGATGAGCGCAGCGACAAAGCTCACGATGACGGCGAATCCCGCCATCTGCACGGCGCGCGCCTCGGTTCGGAC
>NZ_DAIUJO010000168.1:0-5706 GCF_036848755.1 Sinomonas sp.
GCGCTTACGGGCCGCGGTCGCCGACGTCGAAAAGCGCCTCGAGGTGCTCGGCTCCCCGCACTCCCCGCATCATTTCCCGGTCCAGCCGCGTTCCCCTGCGCAGGACACTGATCTCGCCCGTAGGCTCCAGGATCACGCAAGCGACCTCGGAGGGGCTCCCGATCCCTGCCAGCCGGAGCCGAGGCCAGAGCTCGTCCTCGACCAGATGGCTCCGTCTCAGGTTCTCGTGCAGAACTTCCGTTCCAGCCATCAGGAGCAGCGGCGGGCTGTCGAGCAGCCGTCGCGATCGGGCCGCCCGCTGCAGCTGTCCCGCCAACGCCTGCATCGCGAACAGCGTCAGCAGGGCGACGACGCCGCCACCGAAGTTGGGCGTGCGGCCGAGGGCGGCGCGTCCGAGGACGGCCCCGAGGGCGACCGCGCTGGCCAGATCCGAGCTGGACACCCGTGCCAGAGGTCCCTGCCCCAACACCCGGACGAGCACCACGAAGACCCAGTAGATCGCAGCCGTCGCCACCGCGACCTCGAGCGCCTGGGCCGGGGTGATCAGTAGCCAATCCAACATCGCGTCGTCCTCCTGCCACAATCGCCGGGCTCTGCTGCAGAGCCGCTCAGCTCCCCTGCCTCTGGCTGTCCGTCCAGCCCCGGCCGCGCATCCATCGCGAGCACTCCACGGAGGGGTCGGAGAGATCTGACAGGATCACTTCCCGCACCCCGCGGAATGGGCCACCGAAGCGCCCGACAGTTCGCTCCGCGAGGGTCTTCGCGGCATCGAGGCTTTCCGCCACGAGGCTGACCTCCGGCATTCTGGCCACCTCTCCCGAAGGGAACGTCCATGTGAGCCGGTATCCGCCCATCAAGTCCTCCTTCTCGAAATCGCTCCGACGGCCCCCACTGGAGCTGCAGCCTCACTGCCGCAAATCGTGCTTTAGCGCAAATATTGCAACCAGACATATATTTCCCCCGTTGGCTCGCGAGAAACCAGGCGGACCCGCCTCGCGGGATTTCGGCCCTGCTCGAGCAACGGGCCATTCGGCACTGGCCCCCCTCCCGCGCGGACAGCAGGCTGGGATCAGGAGGCCTACCCGTGGCCCCACGGCGGCTCCAGGCTCACGACGTCGGCAGACAGCTCCATGGGAAACCCGACGGCTCCACCATCCCAGCCGGCCGTCAATCGACAAACCGAGGAGCACCGAATGACCGAGAACACCCTCCCCTACCCCGTACGTGTCGACGCCTCGCCGGAGCCATCGGCTTCCAGAGCCCTGTGGCTCGTCAAGTGGCTGCTCCTGATCCCGCACGCCGTCGTGCTGCTCTTCCTCTGGGTAGCCTTCCTGGCCGTCACGGTGGTCGCGTTCTTTGCGATCCTGATCACGGGCAACTACCCACGGCCGCTGTTCGGTTTCAGCGTCGGCGTCCTCCGCTGGACGTGGCGCGTGCAGTACTACGGCTATGGGGCCTTGGGCACCGACCAGTACCCGCCCTTCACGCTCGCCGAGGTGCCGGATTATCCCGCACATCTGGATATTGCCTACCCGGAGCGGCTCTCGCGTGGGCTCGTGCTGGTCAAGTGGTGGCTGCTGGCCATCCCGCAGTACCTCGTTGTCTCGGTCCTGGCTGGCGGCGGACTCTACGCTGGCTCCCGTGCCGCTGGCGACAACAGCTCGAACGCCGACTGGGCCGCGGGCGGCTTGATTGGCCTGCTCGTCCTCATCGCCGGAGTAGTGCTGCTGTTCACCACCCGTTACCCCAAGCCGCTCTACGAACTCGTCGTCGGCCTGGACCGCTGGACACTGCGCGTCGCCGCCTACGCCGCCCTGCTGACAGACCGCTACCCGCCGTTCCGGCTCGACCAGGGCGGCATCGACCCGGGAACCGCACCGGTCTCCCCGACCCCGCAGGCCCCCGGGGTACCGGGCGGACCAGCCCCAGCCCCCGCCGCCTAGCACTCGAGCCAACACTACCGAGAGTTGTTCACCATGAGCGCCATACCGCACACACCCCCATCCGCGCGGGCGGCAACAGACCCCATGCGACGCACAGCCCGCGCCGCCGGAGTGCTGTACCTGATCACGTTCGTGTCCGTCCCCACCCTCGCCCTCTACGGTCCCGTGAAGAACAGCGCCGATTTCGTCCTGGGCGTCGGCGGCGACAGCGGCGTCCTCTGGGGAGCGCTCTCGGAGGTGGTCGTCGGCGCGGCGGGCATCGGCACCGCGGTGGTGCTCTTCCCGGTGCTGAAGCGGCAGAGCGAGACGGCTGCGTTCGGGGTCCTCGCCGCCCGAATCTTGGAAACCTCGCTCATCTTCGTCGGCGTCATCAGCCTGCTCTCGGTCGTGGCCCTGAGGAACGGCGCCGTCGTCAGCTCCGTGGCGGACCGCGCTGCCCTTGTTACAGCCGGGCGCACCCAGATTGCCCTCTACAACGGCACCTTCCTGCTCTCGCAGAGCCTGATGCCCGTCGTCGTCGACTTGCTCTTGGGCTACCTCCTGTACCGGTCCCGGCTGGTGCCGCGCGTGCTCCCGATCGTCGCACTCGTTGGCGCCCCGCTGCTGCTCGCCTCTGACGCGGCGGTGTTCTTCGGCGCCTATGGCCTCGTGTCGCCGCTCGCCGCCCTCGCTGCGCTCCCGGTCGCCGTCTTCGAATTCGCGCTGGGAGTCTGGCTGATCGCCAAGGGTTTCAACCCGGCCTCCCCCTTGCTCTCGCAACCGAGCACGGAGTAACGAACCAGGAAGCACCGCCCCTCACTGCGCTGGCCGGAGGCGTTGGATAGCCGCGAGCTGGAGGTTGACATCCCGCTCCCCCGACGCGCACTCTCTGACCATGTGGCGGGAGCGCGATCCTGAGCCGTGCCAGGTCAGATGAGCATCGAGCCAGGCACCACCACCGACCAGTATCCGCTGGGCCTCGCAATGAGTTCGCTGCTTCGCGCCGACACCCTTGTACTGCTGCGCAGCAAGGTCCCAGTGGCGTTGAGCATTCTCCTGCCGATCGCGATCCTCGTGGTGACCAACGTCGGCAAGACGCAGTCTCGCCTCGGTGGCTCGGGGCTGATCATTGGCCTGGCCCTGACCCTCGGCCTGCTCACGTCCTGTCTGCTCGGCTACAGTCTGGCGCTGGCCCGCGACCGTGAGATGGGAGTGCTGCAAAGGCTTCGCGTCACCCCTGCACCGACCTGGATGATTATGACCAGCCGGATCGCAGTCCAGGTTGTGACCAATCTGGTCGCCTCCGTCGTGGTTGTGATCGTCGGAGCCAGCCTGCACGGCATAACGCTCGATGCGGTGCAGTACCTGCTCGTCCTGGCTGTCGCAGCCTTCGGCGCCGCGATGGTCCTGGCCATCGGTCAGGCCCTTGTTGGGCTGGTGCGTTCGGCCGCGGTCGTCAACGCGATCGGCCGGCTCCTGTTCATCGTCCTGGTGCTCCTGGGGATCCTCGGCGGAACCGGGATCCTCGGCGACACGGTGAAGACGATCGCGGCATGGTCGCCCGTCGGTGCCCTCATGACGCTCTTCTCGGACGTGCTGAACCGTGCGGCATGGAGCAGTCAGGACGGGAATGCCCTGCTGGCCTGCACGGGATACACGCTCGTGTTCGCCGTCGTGGGCATCCGCTGGTTCCGTTGGGACCCGCAGTAAGGACGGCCCTACCCGCCGAGTGTGAACCGGGATTACATGGCAGTTGCCCGGGGGTCGGCGATCCAGAAAACTTGCCTCCAGAATCAGGAGTTCCGGTGACAAGCCCTGGCTGACCGGACGGCAACCCTCCGGCTGTAGTGGGGTGCTCCAGGTGAGGATTCGACGGCGCCGGGCTCCGGCGTGCGTAAGTACGGCGCCTGCGAGCCGCGGTGCCGCGACCGAGAAAGATACCCATGGCCACCCAGCTCCTTCAGGGCGCGACCGTCCAGCTTGGCGAGTCCCTCCGCGCCAAGCGGCGCATCCTCTCCTCCGCGTTCGTCGGAACCACGATCGAGTGGTACGACTTCTACCTCTACGGAACGGCGTCCGCTCTCGTCTTCGGCAAGCAGTTCTTCCCGGATGCCTCGCCCGTGGTCGGCATCCTTGCCTCGTTCGCGACCTATGCCGTCGGGTTCGTGGCCCGCCCGCTCGGCGGGGTCATCTCGGGCCACCTCGGCGACCGAATCGGGCGCAAGTCGCTGCTGGTGTGGTCGCTCCTCCTCATGGGCGCGTCGTCGTTCTTCATCGGCCTCCTGCCGACCTACTCGACGATCGGCATCCTCGCCGTCGTCGGGCTGGTTGCGCTCCGCCTCCTCCAGGGCCTTTCTGCGGGCGCCGAGTGGGGAGGCTCAGCGCTGCTCTCGGTCGAGCACGCCCCCGCCGGACGGAGAGGCCTCTTCGGGTCGTTCACCCAAGTCGGCTCGGCCGCCGGGATGCTCCTCGCGACGGCGATCTTCGCCGTCGTCCAAGGCCTGCTCACCTCGGATCAGTTCCAGGCCTTCGGCTGGCGCGTCCCGTTCCTGCTCTCTGCCGTGCTCGTCGCCATCGGGCTGTGGATCCGTCTGGGCGTCAAGGACGCGGAAGAGTTCACGCGGCTCCGCGAGCAAGAGCGGGTGGCGGATCACCCCGTGCGGCGCGCCCTGCGCGAGCATCCGCGAGGCATCCTCGTCACGATCGGGCTGCGCCTTGTCCAGCCCGCCCTGTACAGCCTCCTCACCGTCTACATGCTGGGCTACCTCAAGGCTCGGCGCGGCGACACCGGTTCGGCGCTGACCGCCGTCCTGATCGTCTCCGCCGTCGGCATCATCTCGGGACCATTCTGGGGTTGGCTCTCGGACCGCGTCGGCCGGCGCGGGATGGCGGTTGCGAGCGCGATCGGGATCGCGGTGTTCATCTGGCCGTTCTTCTGGTTCCTGGACCACGGATCGCTCGCCTTCCTCCCCGTCGTGCTGCTGCTCCCCATGAACGTCCTGCATGATGCGATCTACGGGCCACAGGCGGCGTGGTTCGCCGAGCAGTTCCCGGTGGACCTCCGCTACAGCGGCGTCTCCTTCGGCTATCAGGTGGGAACCGTGCTCTCCGGCGGCATCACGCCGTTCGTCGCGGCAGCGCTGCTCGAGGCCGGAGGGGGCCAGCCGTGGCTCATCTGCGGCTTCTTCGTGCTGCTCGCGGCACTGTCCACCGTCGCAGCCCTGGCCGCGAAAGACCCGATCCGGAGCGCCCGAAAGGAACTCAAGTGACCAAGCCCCTGCTCCTGAACGCCTTCGAAATGCTCGTCCCGGTGCACCAGTCGCCGGGGCTGTGGCGCCACCCCGATTCGCAGGCGGCCCGGTTCGCCGAGCTCGGCTACTGGACGGACCTCGCCCGCGCGCTCGAAGCCGGCGGGTTCCACGGGATCTTCTTCGCGGACGTGCTCGGCCAGTACGACGTCTACGGCGGCAGCGCGGACGAGGCCGTCCGCGGAGGCGTGCAGTACCCCGCCCTCGACCCGCTGCTCATTGTCACGGCACTCGCCGCCGCGACGGAGCGGCTCGGCTTCGGCGTGACGGCCTCCGTCACGTACGAGCAGCCCTATCTCCTCGCCCGCAAGTTCGGCACACTCGACCACCTCACCGGGGGCCGCATCGGGTGGAACATCGTGACCTCGTACCAGGAATCCGCCGCCCGCAACCTCGGCCTTGGGCGCCAGCTTGCCCACGATGAGCGCTACGACCGCGCCGAGGAGTTCATGGACGTGGTCTACAAGCTGTGGGAG
>NZ_DAIUJO010000169.1:0-5683 GCF_036848755.1 Sinomonas sp.
TTCAACAAGGCCTCGGCCGCGGTCCGCCTCTCGGGCGGAATCGTCGAGCCGGAGACTCTCGCCGCGATCGAACGCGCAGAACTCGCCCTCTCGATCGTGGGCGGCTCCCGGCCGGAGCAGCTCGAGGTCGCGTTCATCCGCGCGCGGTGGCTCTACCTCAACGGCCAGATCCCCGAGGCCATTGAGCGGCTCAAGGAGATCCACGCCGAGAAGACGGTCCTGGGCCGCCACACGGCAGGCGAGGTCGCGCTGCTGTACGGCCGGGCCCTCAAGGCGCTCGGGCGCAACGACGAGGCGCTCGAGCTCCTCAAGGATGCCCGCGAGCAGTTCAGCTATGCGGGAGCGTCCGAGAAGGTCCAGCAGACCATGGATGCAATCCTTGAGATCCGGCTCGCGCAGCGGCGGGCCGGCGAGCCCGACTAGGCGCGCCCAAGGCTCCGTGCCCCCGCACCGGCTGGCCGCCGCCCAACCGGTGCGGGGCCACCGGTGCGCGGCCACCGGTGCGTGATCAGGCGTCGAAGCGACGGCCTGTGAGCCGCTCGTACGCCTCCACGTACCGCGCCCGGGTGCGTTCGACGACGTCGGCCGGCAGCGCCGGGGGCTTCTCGCCCGAATGCCGGTCCCATCCGGACTCCGCGGACGTGAGCCAGTCGCGGACGAACTGCTTGTCGAACGAGGGCTGCGCCCTGCCCGGCTCCCACGTTGCCGCGTCCCAGAACCTCGACGAGTCGGGGGTCAGCACCTCGTCGCCGAGCGTGATGTTGCCGGTCACGGGATCCACGCCGAATTCGACCTTCGTGTCGGCGAGGATGATGCCGCGCTCGCGCGCGATCCGCTCCGCCTCGCGGTACACCTCGAGGGTCAGCCCGCGGAGCTGTGCCGCGGCGTCGTCGCCCACCATCCCGGTGACGTCCTCGTACGTGATGTTCTCGTCGTGCTCCCCGATCTCGGCCTTGGCCGAGGGCGTGAAGATCGCCTCCGGGAGGCGCGAACCGTCCACGAGGCCCGCGGGCAGCGGGATCTCGCACACCGTGCCGTGCTCGCGGTACTCCGCGAGGCCCGAGCCGGTGAGGTAGCCGCGGGCGATGCACTCGACCGGGTACATCTCGAGGCGTCGGCAGATCATGGCGCGTCCCACGACTTCGGCGGGAACGCCGTCGTCGACCGTTGAGCCGACCACGTGGTTCGGCACGTTGAGCTGCTCGAACCACCAGAGGCTGAGCTGGGTGAGGACCCGGCCCTTGTCGGGAATGGTGCTCGAGAGGACGTAGTCGTAGGCGCTGATGCGGTCGCTCGCGACGACGAGGACCACGTCGTCCGGACCGTCGACCGGTTCGTACAGATCGCGGACCTTGCCGGAATAGATGTGCCGCCAGCCCTCGAGCTGCTGAGCGTCGGCGTCGTAGCCGCGCCTCGTCTCGGCCGGGCTCGTCGCTTCGGAATCGGCCATCACACGCCTGCCTTCCCGGCCCGCTCCGGGACCCTGATCTCGCCGCGGGCGGCCTTCGCCGCGATGTCCTTGCGGTACTGGCCGCCGTCGAGCCGGATGAGGCCGATCCCCTCGTAGGCGCGCTCCCGCGCCTCCTGGAGATCCTCGCCGAGCGCGACGACCGCGAGCACGCGCCCTCCCGCGCTCACGACGTTGCCCTCGTCGTCGACCTTCGTGCCAGCGTGCAGGACGTGGACCCCGTTGACCGCTGCGGCCTTCTTCAGGCCGCGGATCCGGTCACCGGTGCGAGGCGTGTCCGGGTAGTTCTCGGAGGCGAGGACGACGGCCACCGCGCTCTCGGGCGACCAGCGCAGCCCCTGCGCGTCGGCGAGCTGGCCCTTCGCCGCCGCAAGCAGGACCCCGCCGAGCGGCGTCTTGAGACGAGCGAGCACCGCCTGCGTCTCCGGGTCGCCGAAGCGGGCGTTGAACTCGATCACGCGGGTACCGCGGGACGTGAGGGCGAGGCCGCAGTAGAGGACCCCGACGAACGGGGTGCCCCGCTTGGCCATCTCGTCGACTGTCGGCTGGGCGATCCGCCGGACGACCTCGTCCACGAGGCCCTCCGGCGCCCAGTCGAGCGGCGTGTAGGCGCCCATTCCGCCCGTGTTGGGGCCCTCATCGTTGTCGTAGATGCGCTTGAAGTCCTGGGCCGGAGAGAGCGGGACCACGGTCTGGCCGTCGCTCAGGACGAAGAGCGAGACCTCGGGGCCATCGAGGAACTCCTCGATCACCACCGAGCCTCCGGCCTCGAAGCACGCCCGAGCGTGGGCGAGGGCCTCGTCCCGGTCCTCGGTCACGACGACGCCCTTGCCCGCCGCGAGCCCGTCGTCCTTGACCACGAACGGCGCGCCGAACGCGTCAAGCGCGTCCGCGGCCTCCGCCGCCGTCGTCGCGACCCGCGCCATCGCCGTCGGGACGCCGGCCTCGGCCATGACCTGCTTCGCGAAAGCCTTGGACGCCTCGAGCTGGGCGGCTTCCTTGCTCGGACCGAACACGGGGATTCCCACCGCTCGCACCGCGTCCGATACCCCCGCGGCAAGCGGCGCCTCGGGGCCGACGACGACGAGGTCGACGTCGAGCTTCTGCGCGAGCTCCGTGACGGCCCCCGGATCGTTGGCGTTGATCGGGTGAGTCGGCACGACCTTGGCGATGCCCGCGTTGCCCGGAGCCGCATGCACTTCAGTCACGGCGGGATCGGCGAGGAGGGAACGGACAAGAGCGTGTTCGCGGCCGCCTGGGCCGATCACGAGAACCTTCACCCGACAAGGGTATCCGGCGTCCCGAAGCCCATGCACAGCGAGCCCTCCCATGACGGCCGTTCTGCCCGCATAGACTTCGCTCATGGCCTCCCATGCAACCTTCACGGCGGATGACGCCGTGGAACTCGCTGTGATCGAACGCAGCGGATTCGTCGAGTCCCGGCACGTCGGCTCCGCCGTGGTGATTGCCGGCGACGGTACGGTCGTGACCGCGCTGGGAGACATCACGACGCCCGTCTTCGCTCGCTCCGCCCTCAAGCCGTTCCAAGCCCTCGCCTCGATGCGGAGCGGCGTTCCACTGCGGGGAGCCCAGGTCGCGCTCGCGTGCGCCTCGCACGTCGGCTCCCTCGACCACATGGACGTCGTCGAAGGCATGCTCAAGGCCGGAGGGCTCCGCGAGGCCGACCTCCTGTGCCCGCCTGACTGGCCGAAGGACGAGGAGGCGCGCGCGTGGCTTGTGCGCTCTGAAAGGGGCCGTCGGCGCCTCGCGCACAACTGCTCGGGCAAGCACGCGGCGTTCCTCTGGGCCTGCACCGTCAACGGGTGGGACCGGAAGAGCTACCTCGAGCCGAACCACCCCCTGCAGCAGCGTGTTCGCGAGACGGTCGAGGAGTACACCGAGGAGAGGATCGCCCATCTCGGCATTGACGGCTGCGGAGCGCCTGTAGCGGCCGTCTCCCTCACCGGCCTCGCCCGTGCGTTCTCGCGCCTCGCGAAGGCACCGGGCGCGCGCGACGCGGCCGGGGACGCGCGCGCGGCCACGATCGCGACGTCGATGCTCGACTACCCCTGGGCGGTACAGGGCCGTGGGCGTGAGAACACGGTGGTCATGGAGGAGCTGGAGATTATCGCGAAGATCGGGGCCGAGGGGGTCCTGGTGCTCGCCACACCGCAAGGGGCCACCGCGGCGGTCAAGGTCCTCGACGGGAACGTCCGCGCGACGACGCTCGTCGGGCTCACGATGCTCGCGGCCGCCGACGCCGTCGACGTCCCCGACGTGGCCCGCGTCCTCGAGACGGTCGTCGCGCCCGTCATGGGCGGAGGCCGCCCGGTGGGGCGGATCCGCCTCGGGCGCGCGGTGTCCGCCCTCTTGGGCTAGCCGCTTCCCCGCTGGCCGCCCGCCGCCCACTGCCTCGCCGCTTGGCTGGTTGTTCCTTCCCCACCGGCCCAGAACGACAGGAAGGACGAAGAGTGCCCCCGAGAAGAAGAATCGCGGCCGACGACGGGCGGGCAGCAATCGCTGCGTGGCTCGCTGCGCGGGCGGAGACAGGCGCGGGCGAGGAGGCCGCCTCCGTGCCACGGTCGGTGCTTGCCACAGCCGTCCGGTTCACCCTCGAGGAGCTCGCCACCCGCGCCCCGGGCAACTCGGTCGAGGTGCGCGTGCCACCGTTCGGGGTGGCCCAGTGCATCGAAGGGCCCCGGCACACGCGCGGCACGCCGCCCAACGTCGTCGAGTCGGACGCCGAGACCTGGCTCGCCGTCGCGACCGGCCGGATGGCGTGGGCGGACGCGCTCGGAGCCGGGAAGCTCAGCGCTTCAGGGACCCGCACGGACTTGAGCGAGTTACTGCCGCTCGCGTGAGGCTACCCCCGCCCCACGAGGGGCATGCCCGACGCCGTGATGAGCATCGAGCCGACGGTCGCGGACGGGGGCAGGGACGCCATGAGGAAGACGGCGTTCGCCGCCTCTTCCACGGGGAAGGTCGGCTCGGCGCGGCGGGACCCGTCGGCCTGGAGCGCCCCCTGGCTGACGCCCAGCGTGTCCATGATCTCGGTGCGCGTGTTCCCGATGTCGATCTGCCCGCACGTGATTCCGTACGGCCGGCCGTCGAGTTCGATGCTTTTCGTGAGGCCGGTGATGGCGTGCTTCGTCGCAGTGTAGGCGACCGACTTCGGGCGCGGGCTGTGGGCCGAGACCGAGCCATTGTTGATGATGCGGCCGCCCTGCGGCCGTTGCGCCTTCATGGCACGGAAGGCGGCGGCCGCGCACAGGAAGCTGCCCGTGAGGTTGACCGCGACGACCTCATCCCAGTCGTCGGGCGAAATCTCCCCGACGTCGCCGCTCGGGCCGAACCTGCCAGCGTTGTTGAAGAGCACATCGACCCGCCCCCAGCGATCCCTGACCTGGGCGAAGAGGCGCTCGACGGCGTCGGCCGAGGCGACGTCCGCGACGACGGGAAGCGCGGACTCGCGGCTCCCCGCCGCAGTTGCCTCGAGCGGCTCACGACGGCGCCCCGCGAGAGCCACGTTCCACCCCTCTTCGAGGAGCTTCCGAGCCACTGCGCGCCCGATCCCCGAACCGGCTCCCGTGACGACGGCGACCTTCTGGCTCTCGTTCATACAGCCTCCTTGAGGGAAGTGAGCTTGACGCACATCACGCCCACGCGTCACTCTTAATCCACATTGCAATAAATCGTTTCCATTATACGGAATGAAGGAAGCGATGCAGCCCAAGCCATCCGCGGGGATAACGACGTCCCCCGGACGAGCGCGCGCAACCCCGCGCGCAGGAAAGAGGTTCGACGTGTTGACTGGAGAGCATACCCAGCATCTTTTCAGCGGGCTCGGTGCCCACCTTCCCGACCATGATCCCGAGGAGACGGCCGAGTGGATCGAGTCCTTCGACTCGCTCGTGCAGGAACGCGGCACCGAGCGGGCGCAGTTCGTGGTCCAGAACATCCTCCGGCGGGCCGGCGCGCAGAGCGTCGGCGTCCCGTTGGTGACGACGACCGACTACGTCAATACCATCCCCGCCGACCAAGAGCCGCCATACCCCGGAGATGAGGAGACGGAGCGGCGTTACCGTGCGTGGATGCGCTGGAACGCTGCAATCATGGTGCACCGTGCCCAGCGTCCCGGGGTGGGCGTGGGCGGCCATATCTCGACCTACGCGGGCGCCGCGACGCTCTACGAGGTCGGCTTCAACCACTTCTTCC
>NZ_DAIUJO010000170.1:0-5654 GCF_036848755.1 Sinomonas sp.
CTTCTGGTTAGTCCTACAGCCTCAGTTGTGACTTGAAGCATAAGTTTGCCGCTGCGGCAAGATTATGGTTCCAGCACCAGGCAGGGAAGGCTCCGTGGGCTGAGGGACGCGATGCGTTCCATCATGTCCGCCAGCCCAATTCCTGCAGTGCCTCGTGCCATGCTGCCTGAGCTGCGGCAATCCGGAAGGTTGCCGGTCGGTTGAGGAGCAGGGCGACGCGGTTCGAACTGGGGTATTGCCCTTGGTGATGCAGCTGGTAGGTTGCCTGGCGGACTTCCTCCCGGAGGCGCTCCCTCGTTCGCCTGCCTCGCTCCTTGCGATACGCGAGATGCCGCGCGGAGATGGCGCGGCACTCATCGGGGAAGTAGTACCGCAGCAGCTGATTGGAGACGGCGAGACGCCGAGCGACGGCCTGGAGGGACGGGGGCGGCTCCTCCTCGCCGGCCAGGATCTCGCCCAGGACGCGCTGGGTGGTCTCCCGCTCTAGGGTCGGCCACGCGTGTGGTGGCGGGGCGGGGAGCCGTGGCGCCCTGTGTGCTTCTGCCCGGTGCGGCACGTGGGCGTCGTCGCCCAGCAGGAAGCGAAGCGGTGTAGTCCCGAGGCGGCTGCAGATCAGCAGCAGGAACGACAGCGAGGGGAGCGTCAGCCCCGTGTGCCACTGGGCGGCCGTTTCGATCACCAGCCCCAACGTTCGAGCCCAGGCACGGCGGTTTCCCTGAGCCACGCGCTCCACGGAGGCGGCGAGGGCCTGGAGGAGGTGCTCCCGGCGTGGGGGAGTGGGCAAGGTAGGTGCGGCCGCGATCAGGTCGCCCAGAGCCTGAGCGATCCAAAGGTGCGCCTCGTCCTCCTCCGGCGTGGCCGCACCCGCCTCGGCCGGTTCTGGGATGGAGGGGCGGCCCAGCCAGCGTTCGCACCGGGCGCAATAGCCGGGCCGCGACCGCGGGCCTAGCCAGGGGGAGGGCCGGCGGCAGTCCGAATAGGGGCACACGAATTGCAGGCGCTGGTGATGGCGCAGACAGAGGATGACCGGTGCCAGGGACCAGAGCAGTGGCTCGTAAATGACCTGCCCGGCCTGGCGCTGTTCCTCGTAACAGGCCGGACACCAGGCGCGGGTGGGGCGCTGCAGCTGCCGGACCGACAGCACCTCCGCCCAGGTCAGCAGCGTGAGGAAGCGTAAGGTGGGCTGACCGGTCAGCGTGTGGAGGGCGGCCGCCAGCTGCTGAGCCAGAGGCCGGGTGCCGTTGAAGGCACGGGTCTCATTCCACCAGAAGGTCGGGGGCAGCCGGTGGTCCTGCGTCTGCACCCAGTGGGGGCGATCCAGCAGGGGGAGGATCTCCTGCACCACCAACGGCCGGACCAGCACGCCATGGGCTTCGGCGAGCCGGGTGATGTAGCTGGTCAGGCTTTCAGTCTCGGACGTCCCGATCCCGATGGGGTCAAGCGAGAAGAGGCGGCTGCGCGGCGGGAGGGTGGGACGAGCCAGGTCCCATCCCTCATAGACGGTCAACTCGTCACCGCTCATGCTCGGCCCTCCCCGCGCCCACCGGATCACGCGTGGGACGCCGCTGCGCCGCCCGACCGGTGGGACGCCGTGTGGTGACCTGAGCCCCGTCCCCGCCCTTTGACGTCGTGGCGGGGGCTGCGCTCCGTTCCGTCTCCAGGCCCAGGAGCAGACGGAGCTCGCCGCGCTCCCGGCCGCGCTGTCCGAGGGCCGCCTCCCCCTCGGTGCTCTCACGGACCATGCTCAGCAGGGTGCGGGTCGCGGGGGCGGATCGCTCCAGGTGCTGCCAAGTAAGAGTGGCAGCACCTGCCTCCAGCGCCGCAGCCAATGCCTGCTGCAGCCAGGTCTTCAGGACGCCAACACAGCCGGCAGAGCGTTCGTAGAACTCCTCCCAGCGGCCGAGCAGGTCCGGCTCCGTGGCCAGGGGCAGATGCCGTTGGAAGGTCAGGAGCACACTCTTGAAGGCCAGGAGATCCTCCGGCGTCTCGGCGTGGTAGCGGCCGAAGTGGAGCACCACGCTGCGCCGGCTCAGCTGGGCGCTCAGGTCCGCCAGGCCCAGGAGCTCGTAGGTGCCGACCAGCACATGGACCGCCCCGCTCAGCGCCGCCAGGGATTTGAGGGTGTCCATCTGGTCGAGCAGACGTCGGCCGCTGGTCAGGCGCCGGAGGTGCTGCGCCTCGTCCACAATGACGACCGCGACCCGACGCTGCCGCAGGCACTGCTCGAGCGCCCGACGCAGGTCCGGGGTGGAGGTGCTCCGCTCGATCCGCACCCGCCCAGTCCCGCGAAGGGCATGATCGATCTTGTCCTTGATGAGCGGCTCCTCCAGGGCCAGCAACGCGCGGGTGTAGTAGTCTTTCCAGTTGAACTGGCCCGAGTCCGGGGCTGCCGCCTCCAGGGCGACCACCGGCAGGTGACCGGGATCCCGCTCCATCTCAGGCAGCGCCCCAGCGAGGAGCTGCTGCTCAAGCCGCAGCCTCAGGGTCGTCTTCCCGACTCCCGTGGGCCCGACGACCAGGATCAGGGAGGCACCGGCAGGTGTATCGATGGTATGCAGCAGAGCGAGGTGGGTCTGCTTGAGACGGGGATGGGCGACGACTTTGGCAGCGAAGTAGCCCAGGCGATCGGCGGGTGACTGCGCCAGGAGGTGGTGGGGGAAGCGTTCGGTGGCCGCCATCACACATAGTCCTCATAGACGACCAGACGCGCCTCGGTTGCACCAGACGCGGGGGGCGGCGGTGAATCGGCGAGCGGGGCTCCGCGCTCCATCGGCTCAGGGGTAGCATTGGCCGGCTGGCCCCGGGCGAGGAGCGGTCGAATGTTCTTTGCCTCGGCATCCCGTAGACGCTGCTCCAGCAGCACCTCCTCTGCCTCCAGCGAGACCAGGAAGTCGGCCAGCGCGCGCGCCGTGATCCGGAGCTGCTGGCCGTGCCGCTGCCGGCGGCGGCGCACCTCGGCGGTGGCGAGCTGGATCTCCCGCTCCGAGCGGCCGGTGAAGGCGGCGTGGTACTCGGAGATGCAGCGCACCCAACGCCCACCAACGAAGGCATACGCCAGACCTGCATTGAAGGGGTCGAAGCGGATCGGCACCTGGGTGCCTTCGATGACCGGAATGAGGAAGGCATCGGACCAATAGTACAGATGGTTGATCTTGACCCCGAGGCGGGGCTGGAGCGTGGCCGTGCCCTTGCGGGTGGTGGGCAGGGTCAGCATCCGGAAGTCCTCGTCGTCGGCGATGAGGCGCTGGGGCCGTTGGCCGCTCTGGAGCAGCCCGGCGGTGAAAGCCTCGCGAGGCGACTGCCCGAGGGCTGGATGCTCGAGGGTGTCGTAGACCTCGTAGGCCCAGGTGCACAGGTAGGTCCAGAGCCGCTCCAGGGTCCAGCAGGCCTGCGCCTTGGGGTCCACCGCTTTGGTCATAGTCCGACCGTGCTGGAGGATCTGGGTGTTCCCGGCCAGGGTATGGATGAACCGGCTGTTGGTTGTGCCGAACAGGCGCTCACAGACGGAGCCGAAGCGGGGCGCGGCCCCAGGCCGCGTCTTCTTGGTGCATTCATAGCGAGCCAGCAGCGTCTCGAAGTAGACGCTCGCGAACTCCGGGCCGCCGTCCACCACCACGGTCTGAGGGAGCCGGTGGTGGCGGTGGACGCACTCCCGCAGGATCAGCATGCAGGCCCGGTAGCTCGGCGGGTCGAAGCTCAGGGAGACCGCTAGCAGCCGCCGAGAGCAGGCATCGGTCAAGAAGGTTGTCCAGGGCCGGCCGAGTGGGCGGCCGGTGCGGGAGCAGACCAGTTCGACGTCGAGCTGGGTGTGATCGATGTGCCCGATCTCGAACGGCCGGTCGCCGTGCCGTGGCGTCGTCAGGGTCAGCTCCCAGTAGAAGGGGGCTTCCTGGCTGGCCGCCCGCGGTCCCTGCCGCCTGGCCACCTGGTCCTGGCGCGGCCGGCGGGTGACGGCCCGGGTGAACGTCTTGTAGCTCGGCGGCCGCAGCTCCTGCTCGTCGCAGGCGCGCACCAGTGCCGCATACACCTCGAACCGGGGCTTCTGCTTGAGCGTCTCGTAGTCGCTGACAATGAAGACATCGAGCAGCTGCCGTGTGGCCGCCGCGAGCTTGGGCTGGCGGTTGCCGCGCTGGCTCCAGCGTGGCAGGAGGCCGACATAGCCGCAGTGGTGGACCTGCTCCGCCTTCCGCCACTGCGCCAGCCAGCAGCGGATGGTACGGGCGGGTGTGGTCGACGTGACGGGTGCAGCCCCCGCCAAGCACGAGGCAATGATGGCGTAGCGGCGGTTGGCCTCGCTGAAGTCGTCCGGGCTGGCCCGCATGAGGCACTCGCGAGCCTGGGCACTGATCCCGACGGGAGCCGGAGCGATGGGCGCAATCAGCTTCCCCTGCCCGATCAGGGCTTCGATTGTGGCCGGTGGGAGTTCGACCAGGCTGCCATCCGCAGACAGTAGTGCGGTCGTGGTCTGTCCGGCATTGACGATCGTCCAAAGCTGGCCATCCCAGACCACCGACACGCCGGCTGCCAGGGAGACGCTCTGACGAGCGACCGTGGGAGGCGCCGCGGCCGTGATCATCACCGCGTAGGCCTGGGCCGTCGCCTGATCCCGGAAGACGCACACTCGCTCCGGCTCAGCTAGGGGCATGGCACGCAGGTCGACATAGAGCCGATGGGTGGCGATCAGGCCATAGATCGCGTCGCTGGCTGTCCCTTCGAGGCATCCGAGTAGCTCATCGAGCGGTATCCCGGGCCGCTGTGCGACCAGCGCTTGGATGGCAGCGGCTGTATCGTCACTGACCGCCGGGTCATCGACCCGGAGGTAGTCCTCGAGGAAGAGCAGGTTGCGCTGAAAGACCCAATCGATCTCTGCGGAGGAGCGGACCCGATAGACGAAGCCCAACGGCTCGGCATAGCGCTCCCCTGGTGGACACGACCAACGCCCCTCGTCGCCCTGGACGTAGCGGTGGGGCATCGTCTGGGCAAGCCGGAGCAGATCCGCTTCGGTCTTCCACTCCTCCCAGCCGACAGAGTCGGTTCGGAGCACGAAGAAGTCGGGGGTATGCCAGACACCGACCTGGCGCTCGGTCTTGGCTCGGTAGACAAGCTTGATCGCTGGGGGCTGGTCGTAGAACTCGAGAGTCTCGGGGTCGTACTCGTACTCATAGACGCCGGCCAGCTCATTCCGGTGGCTCTCCGCCTGGATGGTGCGGCCCATCTTCCGACTGGGATAGCGCACCGCCACATTGCCGGCGGTACTGCGCACCCGACGAGCGGGAGGCGAGGAACGAATGGCTTCGATAAGGGCCTGAGCCTGCTCGGACAGACCCAGGTGCTGACACAGCTGGGTGAGGGCATCGGTACTGAGCATGGCGGTGTCTCCTGACGAGAAGTGGGATAACCGCATGCTCGCATGGCATCACCGGTGACGCTGGAGGTCGCAACTCATGGCAAGCTTATGGTTCCAATTACTCCTCGCGGCAAGGTTATGGTTCCCCTCCCTACCGTTTCGGCCGTGGCCGAACGCCAAAGTTTGGTCTATCCGGGGAGCCTGACGGCAAAGATATGCTTCCAACGCGGCAAAGTTATGGTTCAAGTCACATCAGTTGGGCGTCTCTGGGGGCGAATGACAGAGGAGAGCACCGCGCCGGCGATAA
>NZ_DAIUJO010000171.1:0-5566 GCF_036848755.1 Sinomonas sp.
CTCACTGAAAATCGAAAGGTCACCGGATCGACGCCGGTCGGAGCCACCAAGGAAACCCCCGAGAAATCGGGGGTTTCGTGTTTTAAGCCGTACTAAGGTGGGATCAGGCTCACACTGGCAAGGCGGACGGCGAGGGGAACGGAATGGAGCAATACCCTGAGGTGCGACCGGGCCCGCCCGCGTACGCCGTGGATCCGCCCGAACCCGGTGGCCGGACCGTCATCCAGGAACAGGCTGTGGCCAAGGTTGCGGCCGCGGCTGCCCGGGCTGTCCCCGGAGTCCACTCGCTGGGCAGCGCCCCGTCGAGGACGCTGGGCGCGATCCGTGACGCGGTCGGGGCGGATCACGCGGCCGGCGTCCGAGCCGAGGCAGGCGAGACGCAGGCGGCCGTGGACATCACGCTGGTCGCCAAGTATGGGATGCCGCTGCAGAAGCTCGCGGACGACGTGCGGGCAGCTGTCTACCGCGCGGTCGAGGAGTACACGGGCCTGACAGTCATCGAGGTCAACGTTGAGATCGCCGACGTCTTCATCGGCGAGAGCAGGCCAGGCGACGCGCGCCAGCCGGAGCCACCCGTGGCCCCGCGCTCGGCCGGTCCGGCCGGAATAGAGGTGCTGTGAATCTCACCGTCATCGGCATCGCCATAGGTGCCTTTGTCGCCTTCATGTCCTTCCAGTTCGGGGCTTGGGGCTTCATCGGATCCCTCATCTTCATGGCCATCGGGGCGATTCTGGGCAGGGTCCTTGAAGGCAAGGTCGACCTTCGCCGGGTGTGGGATGCGCTGAGCGGAAGGCGCTCGTCGTCGTGACCGAGAGCCCCCTCGCCACTCGCACGCTCGTGGGTCACAACCGCGTGAGCACGCAGGCCCTCACGAGCCTCGCCCGGGCAGCGGCCGCGGAGCAATTCGGCGTGCGGCCGGGCGAGGTCCGAGCCTCCTGGACCGACGACGCCGGCCTGCTGGCTTTGAGCATCATCTCGCCTATCGCCGTTCCCGACCTCGGCGACGTCGCCGGGGTCGAGGACGTCGTGGCGGCGGCCGGCAGTGTCTGGGAGCGAGCGACCGCCGCGAAGGCAGCGATCCTCCACCAAGTCTCGGGCCTGAGCGGCGCGCAGCTGAGCCGCGTCGACATTCGGATTGCAGGGGTCCGCCCGCCGTTGGGGCAGAAGGCACGGGTCGCATGAGCGTCGACGCTCCAGGAACAGAGCACGACGGAGGGCCGGAGGACGGGGATCAGACCGGCCGTGCCAGCGTCCAGGAGGCAGACGCGGGCTCGGGAAGCCGAGAACCGGCGAGCGCCGGGCCACGCCACGGCCTCGAAACTGCAATCCGGAGGGAGACCGGCTCGGGCAGGGTGCTCGCATCCGCGATGGTCGCTCTCATCGTCACGCTTCTGTGCGTCTACGCCCTCCTCGAGTCCACCCTGCAGGCCATCAACCAGCCCGCGTGGCTCATCGACCCCGAAAGCGCCGCCCGTTTCGTTGCCGGCCTGCCGGATGACGCCGACCGGGGCATCCTCGGGCTCCTTGGTCTCGTGACCGCGGTCGTGGGGCTCATCTTCGTGCTCGTCGCGCTCCGCAGGGGCCGCTCGGGGCGCCGATCCCTGCCCGGCGGGCGGATCGCCGTCGTGCTCGACGACGAGGTTCTCGCCTCCGCGCTCGCGCGTCGCGCCCGGAGCGCGGCCACTGTCCGCCCAGAGCAGGTGACGGTCGTGCTCTCCCGCAACGAGGCGATCGTCAATGTGCGCCCGACCTCTGGGATCCCCGTCAGCGCCGAGGCCGTACTGGCTGCCGTGGAGGACGAGCTCCGTCGCCTCCGTCCTCAGCCGTATCCGCTCCTTCGGGTGCGGGTCGCGGGAACGGGGGTGGTCGGCGCATGAACGGCACGCCACGCACCCTCAATCGCCTGCTCATCCTCGTGTTCGGGCTGATCGTCCTCGCGCTCGGGAGCCTCATGATTCTGCTGGCGGCCGTGCCGGCCGTGGGGGAGTGGTGGACCGGGTGGGCGCCCTCGGCCTCGCTCGCCGCGGGCCGCGCGTTCGCTTCGACATGGATCCCGGACACGCGCGTGAGCTGGCTGTGGCTCCTCGCGATGGCCCTGCTCGTGTTGGTGATCCTCGGGATGATCGGCTGGATGGCGTTGCAGGGCACTGGGCGGCGGGACCTCATCGCCTGGTCGAATCCGACGGCCGAGCACGGACTCCCCGAGACCGGCGAAGCCCGCGGCCGGGTTGCCATTGCCGCCTCGACGGCAGACCAGGCGCTCCGAGCCGCCCTCGCTTCCCGCAAGGATCTGCTCGGCACCTCGGTCGCCGCCGTCGAGTTCGAGGGGAAGGTCGCGCTGCGGGTCCGGGTCGTGAGCCGCCAAGGTGCCGACCCACAGAGCATCGCGACGGAAGTCGAGAGGCTCGTCGGTGGCATGGACCTGCTGTTCGGCCATCCATGCCCTGTCCTGCTGCATATCGCGTCAGGACCCCGCGCGCGCTTCAGCCGCGCCGAGCGCGTTCGCTGACTCGCTGCAGCCCGCCGTCGCCCGAAATCTCCAGTTTTCCGCGCTTGATCACGGAATGGAAAAGACGTGCGTAAGCGCTTGCACACAGCTCTTGCACAGCCTAGGGTGAAGTGCGTCACACACCCCGGGGGCGGCGAAGACTGCCCCGACAGACAAGGGAGTCGAGCATGAGAAAGACGTTCTCCAAGTACGCTGTGCCGTTGGCAACGGCGAGCGTGCTGGCCCTGGCGCTCTCTGCCTGCGGCGGCAGTTCAGGCGGCGGCGGCGGAGGCAACAACGCGGCAACCCAGAACACCGACGGCCGGGGCCCCATCACCTACGTTCAGGGCAAGGACAACTCCAACGTCGTCCGACCGCTCGTTGACAAGTGGAATGCGGCGCACCCGAACGAACAGGTCACCTTCAAGGAGCAGTCGGACCAAGCCGACCAGCAGCACGACGATCTGGTCCAGCACTTCCAGGCCCAGGACGCCAACTATGACGTCGTCGACGTCGACGTCGTCTGGACGGCGGAGTTCGCGGCCAAGGGCTGGCTCCAGCCCCTCACGGGCTCGATGGCCTTCGACACCTCGCAGATGCTGCCCGCCACGGTGAAGACGGCGACCTACAACAACACGCTGTACGCGGCTCCGCAGACCTCGGATGGCGGCCTGCTCTACTACCGCAAGGACCTCGTCCCGAACCCGCCCAAGTCGTGGGACGAAATGATGAGCATGTGCTCGGTCGCGAAGCAGCACAACATTGGCTGCTACGCGGGCCAGTTCGCCCAGTACGAGGGCCTTACCGTGAACGCCGCTGAGGCAATCAACTCGGCGGGCGGCCAGATCGTCGACTCGTCCGGCAAGGCCAACGTGAACACGGCCCAGGCGAAGACCGGCCTCAACAACCTCGTCCAGGCCTACAAGGACGGCAACATCCCGCAGCAGGCCATCACCTACCAGGAAGAGCAAGGCCGTCAGGCGTTCGAGGCGGGCCAGCTCCTGTTCCTGCGCAACTGGCCGTATGTCTACAACCTGGCCAAGACCGATGGCACGTCCGTCGTCAAGGACTCGTTCGGCATCGCACCGCTCCCGGGCATGACCAACGGTCAGCCTGGCGCGTCTTCGCTCGGTGGCCACAACGTCGCCATGAGCGTCTACTCGAAGCACAAGGCCACCGCTCTTGACTTCATGAAGTTCATGACGAGCTCGGAGACCGAGCAGTTCTACGCGACCCAGGGCTCGCTCGCCCCGGTCCTCTCGAGCCTGTACACGAACCCGACGCTCACCGCGAAGCTCCCGTACCTGCCGACCCTGCTGACCTCCATCCAGAACGCCGTGCCGCGCCCCGTCACGCCGTACTACCCGGCGGTCACCAAGGCCATCCAGGACAACGCCTACGCAGCACTCAAGGGCGACAAGTCGGTTGATCAGGCCTTGAGCGATATGCAATCCGCGCTCCAAGCGGCCGGAGCGAAATAGCCGCAGGAGTGATATAGGGCGGTCCGGCGCCGGCGTGGTGCCGGACCGCCCTCATCCCGGCCCCAGGGGGAGAAAAGGAGTCAGTCACCATGTCCACCGAGGTTCCGGCGAGGACCAGGGCTAAGGCAGCCCCGAAGTCTTCGCACCAGATGCCAGGGAGGGAGAGCGCCGACCGCAAGCTGGTCACCCAAGGCCGCTGGGCGTCCATGCTGCTGCTTCCCACCCTGATCCTGCTCGCCGTCGTCATCATCTACCCGGTCGTCAACGCCATCGTCATGTCGTTCCAGAACGACGCGGGCCTGTCGTCGTCGGGCTTCTTCGTCCAAGGCGGGTTCGCCGGCGTCAACAACTACGTCCACTGGCTCGCCCAGCAGTGCAACGGTGTCTCCTGCCCGCCCGGCACACTGGGATCGCAGTTCTGGAGCGCCATGGCGACGACCTTCCTCTTCACCGTCATCACGGTGGTGCTCGAGACCGTCCTGGGGTTCTGGATGGCGATCATCATGGCCCGCAGCTTCCGCGGCCGCAGCGTCGTCCGGGCCGCCATCCTCGTGCCGTGGGCCATCCCCACCGCTGTCACCGCGAAGCTCTGGTTCTTCATCTTCGCGTTCCAGGGGATAGCGAATACGCTCTTCAACACCCACATCCTCTGGACAGGATCCGAATGGCCGGCTCGCTGGGCGATCATCATCTCCGACACATGGAAGACGACGCCGTTCATGGCCCTGCTCATCCTCGCCGGCCTGCAGCTCATCCCGGACGAGGTGTACGAGGCCGCGAAGGTCGACGGCGCGTCGACGTTCCAGCGCTTCACGCAGATCACGCTCCCGCTCGTGCGTCCGGCACTCATGGTGGCCATCCTGTTCCGCGTTCTCGACGCGCTCCGCATGTATGACCTTCCGGCCATCATGACTCAGGGCGCGAACAACACGACGACGCTCTCGATCCTCGTCGTCGACCAGATCCGCCAAGGCTTCAACAGCGCCGCGGCTCTATCGACGATCACCTTCCTGGTGATCTTCATCGTCGCGTTCATCTTCGTCCGCTTCCTCGGCGCGAACGCCGTCGGCGCGGCCACCTCGGCTGGAAAGAAGTGACATGAGCGCCGCAACAGCCACCGCATCGCGTTCCGTCTCGGTCCCCGAGCGCCGTCGCAAGTACGACTGGGGAGCGACCCGCACCTACATCGCCGCAGCCGTCATCCTCATCTGGTGCCTCGCACCGTTCTACTGGATGGTGGTCACGGCCTTCCGCGACGTGGGGTACACGTTCGATCCCACGTTCTTCTTCACGCACGTCACGTTCGACAACTTCCGGACGGTGTTCGACACCAGCCTCGGGAACCACTTCGCGCAGAACCTGCTCAACAGCTTCATCGTGGCAGGTGTGACGACGGTCGTGGCCCTCGTGGTCGGCGTCTTCGCCGCGTATGCCCTCGCGCGCTTGAACTTCCGGTTCAAGTTCGCGGTCATGGGCTTCATCCTCGGGGCCTCGATGTTCCCTGGCGTCGCGCTCGTCACGCCGCTCTTCCAGCTGTTCACCAACATCGGCTGGATGGGGACGTACCAGGCGCTCATCATCCCGGACATCTCGTTCG
>NZ_DAIUJO010000172.1:0-5509 GCF_036848755.1 Sinomonas sp.
TCACCGAGGTCATCCTGAACGATCATCACGAGCAGCGCCGCATGTTCGGCATCCTCGAAGAAGTTGCCCCCGCCGACACAGATGCACTCGGATCGGTGTGGAAGCGCCTGCGCATCCTTCTCGAGGTGCATGCCGCAGCGGAGGAGAAGCTCTTCTACCCGCGGCTGCTGAAGCTGCATCAGGACCTTATTGCCCAAGAGTCGCCCGGTGAGGAGACTGAGGACGCCGTCCACGATCACAACGAAATCCGAGACGCGATCGCCGCGGTGGAGGCCCACCAGGTCGGCACCGTTGAATGGCTCCGCGCCGTCGCCAAGGTCAACGAAGTCAACGGCGATCACATGGCCGAAGAAGAACGCCAGGGTCTGACCGACTTCCGCCGCCACGTCGACCGCGAGGAACGCCACACGATGGCCGTGGCATTCGCGGCGTTCGAGGCCGAGCATGCGGGCGGCATCTCGGCGCACGACGTCGACCCAGCGGAATACGTGCGCGAGCACAGCTGAGCGCAGCGCCGGTCACAACCAGCACTCCGGCGTGCGGCTCTCGATGATCCCTGCTTGATCTGAGGGGCGTGACTGGTTCTTCCTCTTCCCGCTCCCGCGCCTCCCCTGCCACCGTTGGGCGGCGAAGCGGAGCGCCGCTGTGATGAGCAGTGCCGTGCCCAGCGCCGCAGCGATATGCCCGACGATGAGGAGGTGGAAGTCGATGGGCAGCTGCCCCGCACTCAATTGCGCAGCGGGCAGCTGCGGCAAGTGACCGTGAACATGACCCGCCGAGGGGAAGATCGGCGCGTTCGGGCCCGCGAGGGCGGTGAGCAGCAAGTGCAGCACCTGCTGCACGGCTCCGCTGCCGATCGCGATGGCCCAGGGGGCGGGCCGTGCGCGTGCCCCGGCGGCCGCGAACAGGCTTGCGAACGTGGTCAGGGCCACCAGCACCGCGGCCGGGGGCGGGGCGCCCCCGGAGAGGACGTGCGCCACGAGCCCAAGCCCGACGGCGGCCGGGCCCCCGACGAGCGCAGCCGCGGCAGACGCGCGACGCGCTGGTAGCGATGAGAACTCCACGGAATCAGTTCGGAGCAGTCGGACGGACGGATTGCCTGCAATTCCGCAGCCGTGATGAGGTTCGGCGTCCTTGCCGGCATGCGGGAGCGCTGTCGTCCTCCGGAACGGACAAAGGGCGCCCCTCCGCATCGGACTGGTCAGCGGGAGGGGCGCCCTGGGGGTGGCAGCCGGCGCGCGCGGACGGGAGCCACGCACGCCGAGCGGCGGGGTCAGTCCGTGGTCAGGACCACCCGGAAACGGGCCTTGCCGGACATCATCCGATCGAAGCCGTCGGCCGCCTTCTCGAGGGGGTAGGTCTCGATGAGCGGGCGCACGCCGGTGCGGGCAGCGAAGCGGAGGGTGTCCTCGGAGTCCTTCGCGGTGCCGGACGCGTGCCCTGCGACAGTGCGGCTGCCCATGACGAGGTCGCCGGCGCCGACCGCGAGCGGCTCGTGGGGGACGCCGAGGACGACGAGGCGGCCGCGGGCTGCGAGGCCTCGGACGGTGGCTGACATTGAGTGGGCGTCGGTGACGGTCGCGATGACGAGGTCGGCGCCGCCGAGGGCGTTCAGCTCTGCGGCGACGTCCGAGCTCGTGCTGTCGATGTAGTGGTCGGCCCCGAGCTGGCGGGCGAAGTCCTCCTTCTCGGTGCCGCGGGCGATCGCGATGGTCTCGAAGCCGAGCTTCGCGGCGAACTGGACGCCGAGGTGGCCCAGGCCGCCCAGGCCGAGGACTGCGACGCGGCCGCCGGGGCGGACACCGCTCGAGCGGATGGCGTTGAAGGTGGTCACGCCGGCGCAGAGCAGGGGCGCGGCCTCTTCGAAGCTGAGCTCGTCGGGGATGGCCGCAAGGGCGTCGGCCGGGGCGACAAGGTACTCGGCGTACCCGCCGTCGGCGGTCAGGCCTGTGATCTTCCCGGCCTGGCAGGAGATGAAGTCGCCGTCGCGGCAGGGGTCGCACTCGAAGCATGCCCCTCCGAACCAGCCCACGCCGACCCGCTGGCCGGGGGCCCAACGGGTGACGCCCTCGCCGACTGTCTCGACGGTCCCGGCAACCTCGTGGCCGGGGACGCGCGGGTAGGAGGAGGACATGCCCGCACCGGGCATGGAGTCGCTGTGGCAGACGCCGTTCGCGGCCACCTTGACCAGAACGTGGCCGCGGGGGACGTCGGGGATGTCCCGCTCGGTGAGTTCGAGGTCTGCGCCGGGGGCGCTGATCTGGACAGCTCGCATAGTGGGTCCTTTCGAGGATCGGATGCGGTTCTCGGTTGATGATGTCGGGGAAATCGGATCGGGGTGCGGTATGGGGCACCGTCATTGGCCGAGACGGCCCGTAGGACACTCTCCCCTGAGGCCGGTGTCGCCCCTCGCGTCGCGCCGGTTGGGTGCTACCCGAGGCCGGCCCGGCCCAAACCCGGGCCTCAGACGGGCTGGGCTCCGCTCAAGGCGCCGGTGAGCATGCTCCGGTAGCGGAGGGCGTGGCCTGCGAGGGCGGCATCGTCCACCGCACGCGCCCCGTGGAGCACGAACGGGGTGCCGAGGGCCATCCCGCACAGGTGCGCTGTTGCCTCGATCGGGCGCATGAGCTCTGCCATGGTGAAGCGGTTGAACCCCGCCGCCGCGTACGACTCCTCCGGGGCCCCCGTCGACGTGGCCACGAGGAGGCGCTTGCCCTGCAGGGCGTCGCCACCGGTGCCGTAGGCGAAACCGTATGTGAGGACTTGGTCCATCCACTCCTTGAGGATCCCGGGGACCGAATACCAGTACCAGGGGAACTGGAGCACCACGGTGCCGTGTGCGCGGAGGGCCTCCTGTTCGGCCGCCACGTCGAATCCCGCGGCGCCCCGCACTGCCGCGAGCGCCCGGACGCTCACGTCGGGGAGTCCGCGAACGGAATCCGCCAAGTGGCGGTTGACGCGGGAATCCTCAGGGCTGGGGTGGCCGAGGATGACCAGAGTGCGGTGCCGCACGGCTCAGCGGACGATCTTGAAGTTGAACTCCGGCGTGCCCAGGGCGCCCCAGAGGCGGAGCCAGACGGGCAGGAGCATCTCGGTGCCGCGGGCGGTGGTCATGTCGCCGAGGTCGATGACGTCACGGTGGCCGAACTCGGCCAGGAGGGCCGTGACGGCTTCCTTGGCGTCGGCGTCGTTCCCAGAGACGAAGACGGTGCTCGGCTCGGGGAGCTTCTCGGGATGGGTCATGAGGTCGGCGTTGAGGGTGTTGAGGGTCTTCACGACGCGGGCCTCGGGATAGGCGCGCTGGATCTGCTCGCCGAGGGAGTCCGTGTCCTTGACGAACAGCGTCGGAGGCATCCCCTGGCCGAACTCCAGCGGGTTGGCGATGTCGACGAGGACCTTGCCGGCGAGATTCTCGGCACCGGCCTGGGCCAGGACGTCGAGGGAGGAGGCGCCGTTGGTGGCATTGACGATCAGCTCGGCGCCGCGGGCCGCGTCGGCGAAGGCCGCCAGGGCCACGGCCGGGTTCTGCCGTGCCCAGGCCGCGTAGGGCTCCCCGCCCATGGGGTCGCGTTCGGTGCGGCCGAGGGTCGACTGCGGGTCGCGGGTGCCGACCGTGACGCTGTGGCCGAGTTCGGTGAGACGGACTGCGAGCGTGCGGCCGACCATGCCGGTACCGAGTACTGCGATCTTCAAGGGTTTCTCCTCGTGCTGGGGCTGGCGTGGGTGTGGATCGGTGAGGGTGCTGAGGGGGACGGCGTCGTGGATAGCGCTCAGATGACCTGGACTCCGCCGTCGACGTCGAGGACGGTGCCGGTGACGAAGGTGTTGGCCATCAGGAACAGGGCCGCTGCTGCCACGTCCTCGGGCAGGCCTGCGCGTCCTGCGGGGACGCTCGCGGCGTAGCCGTCGAGCATGCCCTGGCGCACCTCGCCCGGCATCCCCGCGTAGGCGGGGGTGTCGACCAGCCCGGGGGCGATGACGTTGACGCGGACGGGGGCCAGATCGATCGCGTTCGCCTTCCCGAACGCTTCGAGAGCCGCGTTGATGGCGGCCATCACGGGCCTGCCGGGGGCATGCTTGCGGCTCGCCGCTCCCCCACCAGGGTGATGGAGCCGTCGCTGGCGATGCGGTCGGCCGCGGCGCGCACGGCCTCGTAGTAGCCCCAGAACTTGAGGTCCATGTAGGGGCGGGCGGCCTCTGCGGACAGGTCGCGGACCGTGCCCATCGCGCCCGGACCCGCCGAGAGGACGAGGTGGTCGAACGCCCCGATCCGGGCGAAGAAGGACTCGACCGAGTCCCCGGATGTCAGGTCGACGCCTTCGAGCGCGGTGCCGGCGGGCAGGGCGACGCTGGCGGTGGTGCGGGCGGCCGCTGTGACGCGGGCTCCGGACGCTGCAGCGTGTTCGACGACGGCGCGGCCGATCCCCGAGGTGCCGCCGATGACGACGACGTGCCGGCCGGCAAGGTTATGGGCGCCCATGGCGTCTCCTCCCGTGTGTGGATCCGAATGTGACGGACTGTTCCTTTCCAATGATTGTGACGGATCGTTCCGTCTGTCAAACTGGAACCCAGAAGACGGGAAGTGGAGGTGGGGCTTCGATGGCTCGCAGGACCGCCGAGGAGAACAGGCGGAACGTTCTGGACGTGGCGACGCGCCTGTTCTACCGGCAGGGCATCAGGGCGGTCGGCATGGACGCGGTCGTGAAGGAGTGCGGCGTCGGGAACGCCACCGTCTACCGGCAGTTCCCCACCAAGGACGCCCTCGCCACCGCCTACGTGCAGGGCCGGGCGGACGCTTGGTTCGAGCGCATGGAGCAGGCCGCCGGCGAACAGCCCGATCCGCGGCAGAGGCTCCTCGCGGTGTTCGAGGTCCTGGCGCAGGACACAGCGGGGGCTGGCTACCGCGGCTGCCCCATGCTGAACACGAACACCGAGTTCCCCGACGGTGAGCATCCGGCGCATCTGGCCGCGGTCGCGCACAAGCAGCAGGTGCGCGACTGGTTCAGCTCACTCGCCGCCGAGGCGGGGGCGGACGAGCCGGACCGGCTCGCCGAGGATCTGCTGATCGTCCTCAACGGCGCCTACGCCACGGCCGCGGTCCTCGACGGTGCCTCGTACGGCAGCAGGGCCCTCGACCTCGCGCGCCGCCTCGTCCGCGAGGCCTGCCGGAAGGACTGACGCCCTGGACCCATGCCGGTTCAACCGTAGGTCCGAGCCTAGGCCCCGGCCGCGCTGGGCGTCATCGCGATGGGCGTCATCGCGATGGGCATCACAGATAGGTGATGGTCGTGGTTCCGTTGACGTCGGTGATCCGTCCGCCTTGGAAGTCCTGAGCCGTGCCGTTGGGCACGGGGTAGACCTCGCTGGTGGGGTAGCCGAGCCGCCCTCTCTCGAAGCCAGTGGACTGCCACGCCGTACGGATCGGCCCGTACGACTCGTGGGTGCCCGAGGCCGGGGAGGAGACGATCGCCCCGCCCTGATAGTTCTGGTACGAGCCGCCGTTGACCAG
>NZ_DAIUJO010000173.1:0-5350 GCF_036848755.1 Sinomonas sp.
GGCGGTTTGGCGTCGCGGGGCAGATCCCTGGCTCGCTTCGCTTCCTAGACGGGGGAAATGGACGACGGCGGGTGGGCGCCCTCTGTAGGTCGGGCACCCGCCGTCGTGCTCGGCTCGCACCCCAAGGGGTATCTGTACCCGAAACGCCGGTGGAGGGGAGTTGGTGTACCCGAAACGCCGGTGGAGGGGAGTTGGTGTACCCGAAACGGCTGTGGAGGGGAGTTGGTGTACCCGAAACGGTTAGGCGGTGAAGGGGAGGCGCGGGTCGACGGACTGCGCGTCCCACGTGCTGCGGATCCAGCCGTGGTGGGGGTCGTCGCTGATGAGCCATTCGCGCACCCGCCCGGGGCCAGCCATGACGTTGAGGTAGTAGAGGTCGTAGCCGGGGGCGGCCATGGCGGGGCCGTGCCAGCCGTAGGGGACGAGGACGACGTCGCCCGTGCGCACTTCGGCGTTGACGTCGATCGGCCGCTCGTCGGACGCGTACACCCGGGCGTAGCCGACCGGGTCCTGCCCCGCAGCCTCCTCGGAGGCGATGGGGGAGCCCGGGGCGAGCCGGGTCTCGAAGTAGTAGATCTCCTCGAGTGAGGTCTCGCCGTCCTTCTCCTCGTCGTGCTTGTGCGGCGGGTAGGAGGACCAGTTGCCCGCAGGCGTGATGACCTCGCACACGATGAAGCGATCGGCCTCGAGGGCAGCCGGGGTTCCGAAGTTGTGGACCTGACGCGAGCAGTTGCCGGCGCCGCGAAGTTCGACGGGCGTCTCCTCGGCCCGGACGAGGCGCGTGGGGAACTCGGCCTTGGCGGGGGCGAGTGCGACGGCGACCCTGCCACCCCGGGCGCTCGAGATCTCCACGGACTTGCCGATCCCGCTGTAGAGGACGTCGCTGGGCCCGGCGAAGACAGAGCCGCGCCCGCGCAGGGTGTAGGTCGCGCCGTCGACCGTTGCCTCGAAGGCTCCCTCGAGGGGGACGACGATGCGCTCCTCGTCAGCGGCACCCAGCGTGATCCGCGCACCGGGGGCGAGCTCGGCAACCTTGATGCCAGTGTGCTCCCATCCGTCGACAGCGAGCCTGCTGTCATGGGCCCCGACCGAGACCTGCCAGTCGCCGTCGCCGGCCGAGCCCAGCGGGTAGACCCACTCTGCCATAAGGTGTGTTCCTCTCTGTCCGGAATCCCGCGAAGTCAGCGCTTGCTCGGCCTCACCGTTGAACCAGGGTCATCTCGAAGCTGTACGAGTCGGCCCGGTAGACGTGGCGACCGGTCTCGACGTTGCGCCCGGTGTCGTCGACCGCGGTGCGCTCCATCGTGACGAGCGCCGCCCCGGCCGTGGTTTGGAGGAGCTCGGCTTGGTACTCGTCCGCCACGGCCGCTCCGATGCGCTGGTTCGCGAGCCGGAAGTTCACCCCGGCCTCGCGCAGGATCTGGTACATGCCCCGCTGGCGGAGCCCCTCCTCCGTGAGTTCGGCGACGTCGTCGCGCACCCAGTTCTCCATGAGGGCGAGGGGTTTCTCGCCCACCGAGCGGAGGCGAGTGAAGTGGTAGACGCCGACGCCGGGCGGCAGCTGGAGCGTGTCGGCGATGTCGTCCTCGACGGGGCCGTGACGGAATGCGAGCACGCGCGTGGTCGGCTTCTGGCCTCCCTGCGAGAGGTCGTCGTAGAGGCTCGACAGCTCGAGGTGGCGCCGTACCTGGCTCGCCACGACCTGGGTTCCGACTCCCCGCTTGCGCACGAGGAGGCCCGCGCGAACGAGTTCGTCCATGGCCTTGCGCATCGTCGGGCGGGACAGATTGAGCTTCGCCGCGAGTTCGATCTCGTTCTCGAGCTTGGAGCCGGGCTCGAGGGTACCGCTCCGGATCATCCCTTCGATGCCCTGAACGACCTGATGGTAGAGCGGCACCGGCGATGAACGGTCGATGGGGATGTTGAGGCTGGTCGCCATGACCCCTCCTTGGGCTGGGCGGTGAGCCGTACTCGGCTACGTATGCTTATTTGATAGGACAAACTGCCAGTTTCGATCTTAGCATTACGCAGTGCGCGTTGATGCCCTGATCACGAGGCTCGGCTCGAGCAGCGCCCGCCGCCGTGGGGCGTCGGGGTTCTCAAGGCGCGTGAGCAGGGTGCGGGCGGCTTCGGCGCCGATCTCGCGGCTGCGCGGATCGACGGTGGTGAGGTCCAGGTAGCGGTAGGCCGCCAAGGGTGAATTGTCATAGCCGACGACGGCGACCTCTGCGGGCACTGCGAGTCCCCGTTCGCGCAATGCCGCGAGGGCGCCTACCGCCATGACGTCGTTCGCGGCGACGATCGCGGAGACGTCGGGGCGCTCGGCGAGGAGCGCGAGTGCGGCCGCGTAGCCGTCCTGCTCGGTCGTGCCTCCGGCTGCGCCGGTCACCAGGGGCGCCAGGCCGGCTTCCCTCATGGCCTTCTCGTAGCCGCGCCGGCGGTGGGCCGCTGGCCCCCCTCGACCGCTCAGGTGCCCGATGCGCTCGCGTCCCAGCCCGAGCAGGTGGCGCGTCGCGAGCTCGCCGCCGCATTCGTCGTCGCCGGCGACGACGTCGGCGGCCGGGAGCGTGCCCGGGCCGAGTTCCCGGACCCCGGCGACCACGACCGGCGCCCCAACGTCCCGCAACAGGCTCGGATCGGGCTCGGCGGCGAGGACGAGCGCGTCGGCATGCTGTGCGAGGAAGCCGTCCACGGGATTGCGCCCGGAGGCGGCCTCGAGCTGGAAGTCGGCGACGCTCACGGTGTAGCCAGCCGGGTCCAGGACGGAGCGCAGGCCCGTGAGGAGCTCGACGAACCAGGGATTGCGGAAGTCGTCGATGAGCACTCCGACCGATCTGGTCCGCTGGCTGGCGAGGGCGCTCGCGGCCCGGCTGGGGCGGTACCCGAGCTCGTCGATGGCGGAGAGCACCGCCTGCCGGCGGCCGGCGCTCACGTGGGGCGCCCCGCGGAGCACGAGCGAGACGAGCGACTTGGAGACCCCGGCGCGCTCGGCGACGTCGTAGATGGTCGGACGGGTGGGGGTCGGGTGGACGGGTGGATTTGCTGCCACGCGAACATCATGGCACCCGAGGAGCGCGGCGGCGTCGTCCGCCACGGCCCTATTGACAGGACAAAGCCATGCCTCCTAGGCTCCTCTGTGGAGCGCTCCAAATTTCCTTTAACCCGGCTTCCCTTCGAAGGAGAGACATGCCCGAGTCCCTCGGCGTCGCCGTCATCGGCGCCGGCATGGCCGGCAAGGCCCACGCCGCCGCCTACCGCACCGCGAGCACCCTCTACCGCCCCACGCTCCCGGAGATCCGTCTCGTCTCGATCGGGGACGTGAACGCCGAGTTCGGGCAGGCCGCGGCCCGCCGCTTCGGCTACGAGCGCCACGACGCCTCGTGGCAAGCCATCGCAGCGGCCGAGGACATCGACGTCGTGAGCGTCGTGATCGCCAACTCGCTGCACCGCGAGGTCGTCGAGGGCCTCCTCGCCGCGGGCAAGCACGTCCTGTGCGAGAAGCCGCTCTCGGACACGCTCGCCGACGCCCGCGCGATGGCCGCCGCCGCCCGTGCCGCCGAATCGCGGGGCACGCTGGGCCGGATCGGCTTCACCTTCCGCCGCACCCCCGGGATCGCGACGATCCGCGGGCTGATCCAGGACGGCACGCTCGGCCGCCCCCTGCACTTCAGCGGCCGGTACTGGACCGACTACGGCTGCAGCCCCGACGCCCCGATGAGCTGGCGCTACAAGGGCGCCCCCGGCTCCGGGGCGCTCGCCGACGTCGGGAGCCACCTCGCGTACGTGGGCGAGTTCCTCTGCGGCGACATCCAGTCCGTCTCGGGGGGCCAGTTCTCCACCGCGATCGCCAAGCGCCCGCTCCCGCTCGGCGCCGTCATGGGCCACGACCACGCCGCGGTGAGCGACCGCTTTGAGGCCGTCGAGAACGACGACGTCGCCGCCTTCTCCGCGGAGTTCGCCCAGTGCATCGGCTCCCTGTCCGTCTCCCGCGTGGCGGCGGGGCACGCCAACTCCCTCATGTTCGAGGTGTTCTGCGAGAACGGGGCCGCGCTGTTCGACCAGCGCCGCCCGGCCGAGATCGGCCTGTTCCTCTCCGACGGCCAGACTGCGCGGAACGGCTACCGCCAGGTGATCCTCGGCCCCGAGCACCCGTACATCGGAGGGGGCCTTCCCATGGACGCCCCCAGCGTGGGCTTCGGCCAGAACGAGGCCTTCGCGTACCAGGCGCGGGCCTTCCTCGAGGAGGTCGCCGGCCTGCCGGAGTCCGAGTCGCTCCCGCGCTGCGCGACGTTCGAGGAGGGCGTGCGCAACATGGAAGTCCTCGAGGCCGTGGCCGAGTCGGCGCGCGGCAACGGGAAGAAGGTCTCCCTGTGAAGCTCGGCGTCTACAACGCGATCCTGCACGACCGCACCCTCCCCGAGGCCCTGGAGGTCATCGCGGGCCTGGGCCTGACGGGGATCGAGATCAACACCGGCGGGTTCCTCCCGGCGGTCCACGTGCCCGCGTTCGAGGACATCCTCGTCTCCGACTCGGCCCGCGACGACTACCTCGGGCTCTTCGAGGGCACCGGGGTCTCGATCGCGGGCCTGAACTGCAACGGCAACCCGCTGCACCCCAAGCCCGAGATCGGCGAAAAGCACGCCGAGGACGTCCGCCGCTCGATCCGCCTCGCCGAGCGCCTCGGCCAGGACCGGGTCGTGACCATGTCCGGCCTGCCGGGCGGGGAGCCCGGGGCCACCGTGACGAACTGGATCGTGAACGCGTGGAACTCCGCCGCGCTCGACGTGCTCGACTACCAGTGGGGGATCGCCGCCAAGTTCTGGCGCGAGACCGACCGCCTCGCAGCCGACCACGGCGTCAGGGTCGCCCTCGAGCTGCACCCGCAGAACATCGTGTTCAACACCGCCGACGTCCACCGGCTCGTCGAGCTCACCGGTGCCACGCATGTCGGGGTCGAACTCGACGCCTCCCACCTGTTCTGGCAGCAGATGGACCCCGTCGCCGTCGCCCGCGAGCTCGGGCCGCTCGTCTTCCACGCCGCCGCCAAGGACGTCCGCGTCAACCCCGAGAACGCCCGCCTCTACGGCGTCCTGGACAACCGCTTCCGCCGCCTGCGTCCAGACGAGAACCGCACGAACCTCGGCGGGGACGAGTGGGCCAACGAATGGCCGAAGGACTCCGCATGGGACTTCGTGGCCCTCGGCCGCGGCCACGACACCGCGTACTGGGCAGAGTTCCTCCGCGCCCTGCACGAGGTCGACCCGGAGATGATGGTCAACATCGAGCACGAGGATGTCTCGCTCGGCCGCATCGAGGGCCTCGAGGTCGCCGCCAGGGTCCTGCTCGACGC
>NZ_DAIUJO010000174.1:0-5325 GCF_036848755.1 Sinomonas sp.
CGCCGGCTGCTCTCGTCGCGCTCCCAGCGGTGGGAGCCGCTGGTACTGGTGAAGCGTGCGGTCCGGGGCTGCTTCCGCCCGGCGAGGGCGAACGAAGCGTAGACGGCGGCGTCGAGGGCGGAGAGCGGGCCGCGCACGGAGGCCACGAGGCCCCGTAGGGTCCGCGATGGCGTACCGAGCCCTCCAGCGGAGGCAGAGGCCGGCGCCCGGTAGACCCGATGCAGGGTCGAGACGAGCGACGCAGTGGTTCGCGGCGGCCTGACAATCACGGGCTCGCCCGAGAGCAGCACCTTGTGCTCCGGCGCGAAGACGGTGTCCACGAAGAAGTCGTCCGCGGCGTCCTCGGGAAACGCCCCGAGGAGTCGATGGCCCTCCTCGGTCATCGCATAGCAGCCAGCACCCCACAGTGCCGAGCGATTGGATGGGATCCGTACCCGTGCCCGGTAGTACGCGGCAACGAGGGGGTCGCAGCCCGAGGTGTCGTAGCGGAAGCCGGGGCGTCCGGCCAGGCAAGCCCCGGCGGCAAGCTCGGCGAGGATGCCGGCGAGCGCGGCGGGCGGCATCTCGATGTCCGCATCGAGGTACACCCTCGGCCAGCGGCTGGCGACCGCGTCGGCGGCGTTGAGAGCGCGCGCCTTGCCGGGCTCGGGAAGATCAAGCACCCGAACGCCCGCGTAGCCCGCCGCGATCTCCGCGGTCCGGTCGGTGCAGGCGTTGCAGGCGACGATCACTTCGACGCGCCCGCTCTCGAGCGCCGGAAGGAGCCCGTCGAGGGTCCGCGCGATGACGGATTCCTCGTTGTGGGCCGGGATCACAACGCTCCCTGCGGGGTGCCCGCTGACCTGGGCGTGCCGTGTCGCGTGGGGGAGCGCGTCCCACCGCCGCGGCCTGAGGAGGGTCGTGAGGGTGCGCCGGTGCCCGGCTTCCGCGGCGCGGAGGGCTTCTCGGACGACGACGGCGGCCGCGGCGAGCGCTGCGGGCCCGCCGGGGTGATGCTTGCGCATGTAGCGGATGCGGTTGACGGCCATGAGGGCGGCGAGTCCGTTCGAGGTCCCGGAGCCGGCACCCGAGTGCGTGATGCGTGCCGCGGGCTCGAACCAGACGTCGAATCCGAGTTCCCGCAGGGTGTGGCAGTAGTCGGTCTCCTCGGAGTACAGGAAGTACCGCTCATCCCAGGGCCCCGCGGCGGCTGCGGCCTCGGCGGAGATCAGTACCGCCGCGCCCGTCGCCCAGTCCACGGTGTGGGCGTGCGCATAGCTCTCGCCTTCGTAGTCGGTCTCGGCGATCCAGTGCGGCCGGCGCGCGAACCGTGCACCGAAGAGCGCGTCGCCCCACGTCCGCAGAGCGCTCGGTTCGCGCCGCAGCGAGGGGTAGCGTGCGCCGTCGTCCGTGAGCATGAGCGGCACCACCGCGCCTGCATCGCTGCGCCGCAGCCGCGCGAGCATCATGGCGATGGCCGCAGGCTGAACCACGGTGTCCGGGTTCAGCACGAGAAACGCCTCCGCGGGCGCAGCAACCGCCATGGCCGCGTTGATCGCCCCCGCGTACCCGAGATTCCCGCCGGTCGCGAACGCGACGACGTCCGGGTGCCCAGCCGCAGCATCGAGGGTCTCCGAATCCGGTGAATTGTCGGCTATGACGACGCGCAATCGCAGAGTCTCGGCCTCCGCCCGCAGGGATTCGAGCAGCGGCCCGATGAGCGCGGCGCTCCCATAGGTGGGGACGAGCACGGCGACGTCTGCCGGTTCGCCGGCTGGGACGAAGAGGCCGGGCTGGGGCAACGGCTTGAAGCGTCCTTCGGCCGTGAGCGACCGCCCCGCGGGATGCGCAGCGCGGGCGGACGCCCTGGCCGCCGCCGTCCGTGCCGCGGCTGAAAGGGCCACTCTGCGCGTAGGCCCAGCATGGCCGCTGTGCCGTCTGAGCCGAACATACGCCTCCGGCCCCTGGACCAGGTACCGTTCCGAGAGCCGCGCGGGTTCGAGGGCGAGCCGCCACGCCCATTCGAAGCCGTGCTCGGCGATCCACACGGGGGCGCGCTGCACGCGCTCGGCGAGGAAGTCGACGACGGCGCCGAAGGCGAGCAGGACGCGGGCCCCGGTCTCGGCGCCATGCTCGGCAATCCACAGCTCCTGGCGAGGCTTGCCGAGGCCGACGACGAGAACGTCTGCGGCCGTGGCCGCGATCGAGCGGGCCACGACGCCGGACATGGACGGGTCCTCGAGCTCCCCTCGGCTCGGGGCCCAGAATCCGGCGACTCTGAGCCCCGGCCGTTGTTCGGCGAGGCGGCCCCGGAGTAGGAGCTGGCCCTCGGGGCTCCCGCCCAGGAAGCCGACCCTCAGCCGGTCCGCCTCGCAGCGGTCCAGGAGCGGTGCGATGAGGTCGCTGCCGGCGAGCCGCGGCCACGGCCGGCCCGTGAGGCGTTCGGCGTGCGCCGCAAGGGGGGCGCCGTCGAGGAGCGTGAGCCAGTCGACGCCCTCAGCCGCTTCGAGTACTCCGTGCCACCGGCCGCCCCGGCCGAAGTGGTACACGTGGTCGAGGTTCGCAGAGACCACCCCCAGAGGGCGGGCGCGCTTGCGGCAGTCGCCGAGGAGGGACTCGACCGCCTCCTCGCCGTCAAGGAGCGTGACGGGCGTGCCGCCGAGCAGGACGTGTTTGCCCATCCGGGGGAGAGCCTGCATGCTCACGCGTCCGCCCTCCGCAGGCGTCCTTGCCGCTCGATGTAGCGCAGGCCGGTCGCGGGGCACAGCCAGACGCTCTCGCCCCCGCTCTCGGCGCCGTCGGGCTTGAGCCGGTATCCGGCCTCGCCGACCCAGCCGAGCTGCCGGGCGGGCACGCCTGCGACGAGGGCGTAGTCCGGAACATCCTTGACGACGACGGCGCCCGCAGCCACGGTGGACCAGGCGCCGATTCGGGTGGGAGCCACGCACACGGCCCGGGCGCCGATGGAGGCCCCCCGGCCCACGCTCACGCCGACGGCGTCCCAGTCGTCGGCGGTCTTGAGTTCCCCCGCAGGGGTAACCGCCCGCGGGTTGAGGTCGTTGGTGAACACGACGCTCGGCCCGACGAAGGCGCCTTCCTCGATGACTGTCGGCTCGTACACGAGCGCGTAGTTCTGGATCTTGCAGCGATCCCCGATCCGTGCCCCCGGACCCACGTAGGCGCCCCGGCCTACGACGCACTCCCGGCCAACGACCGCACCTGCACGCACATGGGCGTACTGCCACACGACGGAGCCTTCCCCTACCTCTGCTCCGTCCTCGACCTCAGCGGTCGGGTGAATCCGGACCATGCACTCCTCCATCCCGGTATTCCGCGACTGCGGTCAGGGCCTCAGCCGCATTCCCTCGGACTGCTCGCGGCGGTGCCTGCCCCAACCGTCGTGACAGGGCTGGAGGGCGACAAGGCGGTTGGACGGAAACGGGTCCTTGCGGCGTCGGATTCGGGTGATGCGGCGCTCGCCGGCGGTTCGCCCCCGAGTAGGGGCTTCCAGTGGGGCCAAGTAGTCCCGCTCCGGCCGTCGTTCCACCTGCGTACCCACTACTGGCACCTCGCCCCGGCACGCGTCGGCTGCCTCTCCTGCAGCCGCCCGGACGTCCGACCCACGGTGAGCAGCGGCCTCGCCGCATAGCATCGGGAGGGCATTTCCGCGCCGGGCTCCGTGCACGGGTCGCGCTCCGTGCACGGGTCGCGACCAGGCGTGCACGCGTCGCGACCAGGCAGAGTGCAAGTGGTCCGGCGGCCGGTTCTTGCGTACCGGGCAAGGGTTCGCCCTCAAAGCCGGGGGGCAAGCTCGGGTACCGACTACTGGTGACCTCCTCGGCCTGCGGGACTGTACTGGTTGATGTGAGGGGCCGGCAAGCATCGCCGGACCCTTCGGGGAAGCCAGGAGCAGGTCATGTCCTCAGGTGGAGAGCAGAACATTCCACGCTCCACTCCGTCGTGGCGGGGCTTGAGACTCCTGGCGGCGCTCGGCGTCGGGTCGTCCGCGCAGATCGCTCGCTCCGCGCGCGCGCAGGCGTGGCCCAGGCGGTACGCGCTGTATCTGCGCGTCGCGGACACCGCGATCGTCTTCGCATCCGTCGCCGCCGGGCTGCTCTTCGGTGCCGCCGGCCCGCGGACTTCCCTCGCCCTCGTCCTGATCGCTGGCGTGTGGCCGGTCGCGCTCGGCCTCTACGGAAGCCGCGAGGCATCGGTGTTCGGGATCGGTGCGGAGGAGTATCGGAGGGTGGTCGCGGCGTCCGTCCAGCTGTTCGCCCTCGTCGCGATCGCGGCCCTCATCCTTTCGGACTGGCTTCCAGCCCGCGTCTTGGCTCTGGTCTTCGGCACGGGCGTCCTGGGCCTGCTCGTCGCCCGCTGGTCGATCCGGCGGTGGCTCAACGCCCAGCGGCGGAGTGGACTCTGCCTCACGCCCGCCCTAGTGGTAGGCGAGCCGGAGGACGTGCGCCACGTGATCCGCGAGATCGCCGCGAGCAGGGGCGCGGCCTACAACGTGCTCGGCGCCGTCCTTCCGGGCGGCCGTCGCGGGCAGTCCCTCGCCGTCGACGGGAACCGCTTGCCGGTGCTGAGCTCAACCGACGACATCGTGCGGACGGTCGCGCTCAAGAAGGCCGCCGCCGTCATCATCGCCGGTCCGTTGCGTGGCGGGAACCAGTACGTCCGGGAGCTCGGCTGGAGCCTCGAGCGGTACGACGCGGAGCTCGTCCTCGCCTCCACCCTGACCAATGTGGCGGGTCCGAGGATCCACTGGCGGCCGGTCCAGGGTCTCCCGCTCCTCGAGGTCGACCTCCCGCAGTACTCGGGGGCAAAGCAGATCGTGAAGCGGGGGATGGACGTGCTCCTCGCTGGCCTCGCGCTCGCGGTGCTCTCGCCGGTTCTCGCATTGCTCGCGGTGATCGTTCACTTCGACTCGTCAGGACCCGTCCTGTTCCTGCAGGAGAGGATCGGCAAGGACGGCAGGTCGTTCAATCTGCTCAAGTTCCGCTCCATGGCAGAGGATGACGACGGCGGAACCCACCGGGAGCACGGGGGCGAGGCCCCTGAAGCGGAGGGCATGACGTCCGGCGCGCAGGAGCCCTCCAAACCCGCGGATGATCCGCGCATCACACGCTGCGGACGGTGGATGAGGCGCTACTCCCTCGACGAGCTCCCGCAGTTCATCAACGTCGTCAAGGGGGAGATGAGCCTCGTCGGCCCGCGGCCACCCCTCGCGGGCGGGTCTGAACACCACGAGGACGCCGTGCCCTCTCGCATGCTTGTCAAGCCCGGAATCACCGGACTCTGTCACATGACCGGACGCAGGGACCTTGGCTGGGACGACATCGTCCG
>NZ_DAIUJO010000175.1:0-5319 GCF_036848755.1 Sinomonas sp.
AAACACTACGACTACATCATCGTCGGCGGTGGTAGCGCCGGCTCCGTCCTGGCCGACCGGTTGAGCGCCGACGGTGACCGCACGGTCCTCGTCCTCGAGGCCGGTCGGAGCGACTACCCGTGGGACCTCTTCATCCAGATGCCAGCTGCTCTGACGTTCCCGAGCGGCAATCGGTTCTATGACTGGTGCTATGAATCGGACCCGGAACCATACATGGGCGGGCGCAGAGTCGCGCACGCACGCGGAAAGGTCCTGGGCGGGTCGAGCTCCATCAACGGAATGATCTTCCAGCGCGGCAACCCGCTCGACTACGAGCGGTGGGGCGCCGATGCGGGCATGGAGTCCTGGGACTTCGCCCACTGCCTGCCCTATTTCAAGCGGATGGAGAACTGCCTCGCCGCAGCGCCCGGCGACCCCTTCCGAGGCCACGACGGCCCCCTGATCCTCGAACGCGGTCCCGCTACGAACCCGCTGTTCCAAGCCTTCTTCGACGCCGCTGTCGAAGCCGGCTACCCCCGTACCGACGACGTCAACGGCTACCGTCAGGAGGGCTTCGGCCCGTTCGACCGGAATGTTCACAAGGGAGAACGGTATTCGGCCTCGCGCGGCTACCTGCGTCCGGCCCGTAAGCGGCCCAACGTCACGGTCCAGACGCTCGCGTACGTGACGGGTATCGAGTTCGCCGGCACCCGCGCCACTGGCGTGAGCTACCGCCACGCGGGCCAGAACGTCACGGTGAACGCGGAGGAGGTCATCCTGTGCGGGGGAGCGTTCAACACCCCTCAGCTGCTCCAGCTCGCCGGCATCGGGGACCCCGCGCACCTGCGCTCCGTCGGCGTCACCCCGCGGGTCGAGCTCCCCGGAGTGGGGCAGAACCTCCAGGACCATCTCGAGGTCTACATCCAGCACGCATGCCTCCAGTCGGTCTCCCAGCAGCCTTCGCTCGATCTGTGGCGCATGCCGTTCATTGGGCTCGAATGGCTCCTCGGACGCAAGGGCCCCGCGGCGACGAACCACTTCGAGGGCGGCGGGTTCGTGCGGTCGAACGACGGCGTGGACTACCCGAACCTCATGTACCACTTCCTGCCGGTCGCCGTGCGCTACGACGGCAAGAAAGCCGACGTCGAACACGGCTACCAGGTCCACGTCGGCCCGATGTACTCGGACGCCCGCGGCCACCTCAAGATCCGCTCCGCCGACCCTTCCGAGCGCCCGTCCATCCTGTTCAACTACCTCTCCACGGAGCAGGACCGCCGCGAATGGATCGAGGCCATCCGCGTCTCCCGCGAGATCCTCCGCCAGCCGGCAATGGCGCCGTTCAACGGAGGCGAGATCTCGCCGGGCCCCGACGTTTCGACCGATCAGGAGATCCTCGACTGGGTCAGTCGGGACGCCGAGACCGCCCTTCACCCTTCCTGCACGGCCAAGATGGGTCCGGCGGGGGACCCGATGGCCGTCGTCGACCCTCTCACGATGAAGGTCCACGGCACGGAGGGGCTTCGCGTCGCGGACGCGTCCGCGATGCCGTACGTGACGAACGGGAACATCTTTGCGCCCGTCATGATGCTCGCCGAGAAGGCGGCCGATCTCATCCTCGGACGCGCGCTCCCCGCCGAGTCCGAGCCCTTCTACCGCCATACGGCAACCAGCGAGTTTGAGGAGGCGTCATGAGCGCTCCGGTCATCGATCCCACCACGCAGAGCGCGCCGCACGGCACAGGGGCGGCCGACCCCGCGCTCAAGGTCGACGGACTCTGGAAGATCTTCGGCCAGAAGGCCGACAAGATCATCGGAAGCCCGGACGAACATCTCTCCCGCAAGGAACTCCAGAGCAAGACGGGCTGCCTCGCCGCCGTGAAGGATGTCTCCTTCGAGGTCGCGCGCGGAGAGGTCTTCGTCGTCATGGGCCTCTCCGGCTCCGGCAAGTCGACCCTCGTCCGCCTCCTGACGCGGCTCATCGAGCCGACGGCCGGCACGGTGACGATCGACGGCGAAGACGTCACCCGCGCGGGCACCACGAAGCTGCGGGCGCTGCGCCGCAACCACATGGCGATGGTGTTCCAGCAGTTCGGGCTGCTCCCGCACCGCAAGGTCATCGACAACATCGCCTACGGCCTCGAGGTCCGCGGCGAAGGCAAGGCCGCGCGGCGCGACCGGGCCCAGGAGATGGTCGACCTCGTGGGGCTGTCCGGCTACGAGAACTCCTTCCCCGACCAGCTCTCCGGCGGCATGCAGCAGCGCGTGGGCCTTGCCCGTGCTCTGGCTGTGGACCCGCAGGTCCTGCTGTTCGACGAGCCGTTCTCGGCCCTCGACCCGCTCATCCGCCGTGACATGCAGAACGAGGTGTGCCGCCTCCACGAGGAGGTGGGCAAGACGATGGTCTTCATCACCCACGATCTCCAGGAGGCCCTTCGCCTCGGCGACCGTATTCTCATCATGCGTGACGGCGAGGTGGTCCAGATCGGGAGCCCGGCCGAGGTGGTCGCGAACCCGGCCGATGACTACGTGCGCGACTTCGTCTCCGACGTCCCCCGTTCGCACGTGCTCACACTGCGCTACGTCCTCCGGGCCCCGCGAGAGGGCGAACCCCTCGACGGGCCCGTGATGCAGGCGGACCGGATTGTGCGCGAGGCCGCACGGCAGGTCCTGCACTCGGCCCTGCCCGTACGGGTGTACGACGGCGAGAGATTCCTCGGCATGGTCGACGACGACGACATCCTGCGCGTCGTCGTCGCCGAGGAGGAGGCGTCATGACGACCGCGGCACCTCCCGCTCGGGCCAGGCAGCATGCCGCGGAACCCGAGACGCGACCGCCTACAGGAAGACCATCCCGAGAACCGGCTGGCAACGTCCTCGGCGTCCTGCGCCGTCGTTGGCGCCCGCTCGCGCTCGCCGCCGTCGTCGTCCTCTGGCTCGTCCTGTGGGCGGTGCTCAAGGGGACCCAGACGCTCGAACTGGGCACCGCGGACACGACAGGGTTCCACCTGTGGCTCAACAGCGTGAGGGACGCCTTCGACGCCGCCCGCGCCAACTCGGCAGTGTTCCAGCACGTGGTCCAGCCAATCAGCGACGGACTCGACGGGCTCGTCACCTTCCTCCAGAACCTCTTCAGCCAGGCTCCGGCAGGACGTCCGGTTCCCGAGGTCGGGTGGCTCGGAGTGTTCGCGCTCCTCGTCTGGCTCACCTACACGTTCGCCGGCCTGCGTTCCACGGTCCTCGTGGGCGGGTGCGTGCTGCTCTTCGGCTTCTTCGGCTACTGGCAGAACAGCATCGACACGCTGATCGTCACCTTTGTCAGCGTCGGCATCTGCCTTGTGGTCGGGCTGCCGACGGGCATCCTCATGGCCCGCAGCCGTCGCGTCTCGGCAGCGATCATGCCGGTGCTCGATCTCATGCAGACCATGCCCTCCTTCGCGTACCTCGCGCCTCTCGCGCTCGTCTTCGGCATCGGACCCGCGGCCGCCATCATCACGACCATCATCTACGCCCTGCCGCCGCTCGTGCGCATCACCGCCCACGGGATCCGGTCGGTCTCGCCGACCACGCTGGAAGCGGTCACCTCGATGGGAAGCACAGGCTGGCAGACCCTCGTGAAGGTCCAGCTTCCGATGGCTCGGCGCACGATCGTGGTCGGGGTGAACCAGAGCATGATGGCCGCCCTCTCCATGGCAACGATCGCTGCCCTGATCAACGGGCCAGGCTTGGGCCAGCCAGTGCTCCAAGCCCTGCAGTCGCTCGATGTCGGTTCCGCGTTCGTCTCGGGCCTCGCGATCGTGCTCATGGCGATCATGCTCGACCGCACGACGACGGCGGCCTCCGAGCTCGCGGGAATCGAGGCGCGCGTACACAGGGGAGCGAAGCCGTCTGCCCGGCCGGGCCTGCGCGGCCTCCTGCGGCTCCGGCTCCGGCGCACCTGGGTGGTTGTCGGGGCGGTGGCCGCTGCCGTCGCCGTCTACCTCTCGCACAACTACCTCGCGTTCGCGCAGTTCCCGAAGTCCCCGGACCTCGGCGGCCCGCTCGCGAAGGCGGTCTCAGGCGCCACGAACTGGTTCGTCACGACGTTCTCTCAGGGCACCGGGTGGCTCAAGGACACGGTCACCGCCCTGCTCGTCAATCCCTTCCAGTCGCTCCTGGCCGAATCCCCGTGGTGGCTCATGGCCTTCGTGCTGCTCGTCGTCGCCTTGCTGCTGGGCGGGTGGCGTGCGGCGGCGGTCACCGCCGTGTGCGAGGCGATCATCTTGGGCACTGGGCTCTGGAACGAGAGCATGAACACCCTCGCGACGGCCCTCGTGACGGTGCTGCTCGTCGTCCTGGTCGCCCTCGTCATCGGCGTGTGGATGGGACGGAACAAGCTCGCCGATTCAATCATCCGGCCGGTCCTGGACGCCTTCCAGACGATCCCGTCGTTCGTCTACCTGGTGCCCGCCCTGGCCCTGTTCGGCCCGACCCGCTTCACGGCCATCGTCGCGGCCTTCGCCTACGGGGTGCCGATCGCCACCAAACTCGTGGCCGACGGGATCCGCGGCGTCTCCCCGGTGACCGTCGAGGCCGCCGAATCAGCCGGGACCACTCCATGGCAGATGGTCTCGAAGGTCCAGCTCCCGATGGCCCTCCCGGCCGTTGTGCTGGCCGCGAATCAGGGGTTGCTGTACGTCCTGTCGATGGTCGTCGTCGGCGGGCTCGTCGGCGGCGGCGGACTCGGCTACCTCGTGGTGTCCGGCTTCTCCCAGATGCAGCTCTTCGGCAAGGGCCTCGCGGCCGGAATCGCCATCACTGCCCTTGGCATCATGCTCGACCGCATTGCACAACACACCGCTGCCCGCTATGGCAGGGCCGCCTGAGAAATGGAGATCCCTATGAGAAAGCGTCTCAAGACGGCCGCATCCGCCGTCGCCCTGACTGCATTGTTCACACTGACCGCCTGTGGGGGCGGTGACATCGCGAGCTCCGCGGCCGCTGCCGGCGGGTCCAAGAGCTGCGGCACGTTCAACGTCGCCGTCAACCCGTGGGTCGGCTACGAGGCGGACGCCTACGTGGTCGGCACCTTGGCGAAGGAGAAGCTCGGCTGCACGGTCAACTACAAGACCCTCAAGGAAGAGGTGGCTTGGCAGGGGTTCGGCAGCGGCGACGTGGATGTTGTCCTCGAGAACTGGGGCCACCCAGACCTCAAGCAGAAGTACATCGATCAGGACAAGACAGCCGTCGAGGTCGGGCCGACCGGGAACACCGGTCAGATCGGCTGGTTCGTGCCGCCGTGGATGGCCCAGAAGTACCCGGACATCACGGACTGGAAGAACCTCAACAAGTACGCCTCCCTGTT
>NZ_DAIUJO010000176.1:0-5112 GCF_036848755.1 Sinomonas sp.
GGGCCCCTGCGGAGGTGACGGCGCGACGGAAGGGCCCCTGCGGAGGTGACGGCGCAACGGAAGGGTCAAGCCAGCCGGAAGACCGGCTCGAAACTCGGGTCGGCGATCGCCGGGCGCCGGAGGGAGAAAGCGTCGATCGGCAGCGGGGTGCCGCCGTCGGTGAGCAGCTCCGAGAGGATCCTCCCGATCAGGCTCGCGAACTTGCCGGCGTGCCCGGCGCCGTTGAAGACGGCGACGTGCGGTGCGTGCGGCAGCGTGTCGAGGACGAAGTCGCGATCGGGGGCCATGTCGTACACGCACGTCCGGTTGGCGTACACGGGCCCCGCGGCCGAAGGCAGGTATCGCTCGAGGAACCCGCGCAGGATCGCCGCCTCGTCGTCGTCGCCCTCGAAGACGCGCTCGCCGCTCTCGATGAACCGCCCGCGCATATCCCGTGCGAGCTTCACCGCGGGCTCACCGTAGACGGGGAAGCCGTAGAAAGCCTGCTCCCCATGGAAGATCCAGATGGGGAACTTCGACGGCGTGAAGTCCGCGAGGTGCAGCGATGTGAAGTAGCTGACCTGCTCTTGCGAGAGCGTGAGGCTGTAGTCCAGACCGAGGTCCGGCATGAGCTCCCCGAGCCAGGACGCGGCGGCCACTACGAGGTTGCCGGCGTCGAAATCACCGCGCGGAGTCCGTACCGTCACGCTTCCCGAGCGGACGACGACGCCCGTCACCTTCGTGCGTGGGAGGAACTCGACTCCGTGGGCCAGCGCGAGCGACGTGTGCGCGGCGACGCTCTTGCGGATGTCGATCAGGCCGCCGGCCTCCTGGTACATGCCTGTGACGTCGTCGTCGATGCGCCACTGGGGGTAGCGGGCACGGATCTCACGCGCGGTGAGGTCCTCGTAGGGAATCCCCTCGGCCGCGAGGGCCGCCCTGTACGCGCCGAGCTCGGCGAGGCTGCCCTCGGCGGAGGTCGCGAGATCGAGCCCTCCGGTCTTGACGTAGAGCTGGAGTCCGGACCGTTGCTCGATCTCGTGCCAGGCCTCGAACATGGCCGGCGTGAGCTTCGTGTAGTCGGTGCTGTGGTAGGCGTGGCGGATGATGCGCGAGACGTCGCCGGACGAGTTGAGAGTATTCACGAGGTCGAACTGCTCGATCACTAGCACCCGCGTCCCGGGGCGCCGCGACAGCCAGTAGGCCGCTGCCGAGCCGATCGCGCCAGCCCCGATCACGATGTGCGTGTAGCCCTGCGGCATGCCTCTCCTCTCGCTGGCCCCTCGCCGCGAGAGGCCCGACCCATCCTCCCAGAATCGCCGCGCCGTTCGGACCCAGCCCCGCGCCGGACCGGGAGGTTATGTCCGAAGGGCGGGGCGCCGTCGTCGTGAACCGCCTAGCCTCGGGAGGGGACGCCGGCCACCCGCGCCGTCTCCCCCGTCCCCACGGCTTCGATGCAGGCGCGGGCGACGGCGAGTGCGCGCCGCGCGTCGTCGAGCCCTGGTGTGAGCGGCACGCCGTGGTCCGGGGCCTCGCCGCCGTCGCGCCTCGCCCGCACATGCGCCGCGAAGTCGGCCAGCTCGGCCCTGTAGGCCTCGGCGAAGAGCTCGATGTTCAGGCGCGGGGTCTCGGCCGAAAGGCCCTTCGCGCCGAACCGGACGGCCGCTGTCTCGGTCGCGCGCCCGGCCTGGACCATGCCGCGTGAGCCGAAAACCTCGCCCCGGACGTCGTACCCGTACAGGGTGGAGAAGCTCGCCTCGGCGACGGCGATCGCGCCGTTCTCGTAGCGCACCGTCACGACGGCTGTGTCGAGGAAGCCCGTGCCCCTGAGCTCCGGCTCGACCAGGGCGTCCGCGGCAGCATGGACGCTCACCGGCTCCGCGCCCGAGTTGTACCAGTTGAGGGCGTCGAAGTCGTGGATGAGCGTCTCGAGGAAGATCGTCCCAGGCGGCACGCGCTCGGCATTGCGGATGCTCCCCGTGCCGGGGTCGCGGGTGAGCGAACGGAGCAGCTGCGGGGTGCCGACGACGCCGTCCGCAACGTCCCGCCGCGCCGCGAGGAAGTCCGCGGCATAGCGGCGATTGAAGCCGACCTGCCAGTGGACCCCCGCGTCGCCCACTGCCTGCTCGACCCGCGCGAGCTCATCGAGGTCGAGCGAGGCCGGCTTCTCACAGAAGACGTGCTTGCCAGCGCGCGCCGCGGCGATCGAAAGCTCGGCGTGGAACCGCGCCGGCGCGGCGATCACGACGGCGTCGACCTCTGGGTCCGAGATGACATCTTCGGGCTCGGGGCTCACGCGGGCGACGCCGAGCTCGGCGGCGAGCAACTGCGCCGCCTCGAGCGCGGGATCGGCGATGGCGACGAGGCTCGCGTCGGGGATGCGCTGCGCGAGGCTGCGGGCGTGGAAGCTACCCATCCAGCCCGCGCCGACGAGGCCGACGCGGACGGGTTCGGGACGAGCGGACGTGACGGGAACGTAGGTCATGGATGATCCTCTCGGAACAGCTGGTGCGACGATCTTCCCAACCGGCGTCGACGTCCGCTAGCGCCGAGTGGCCCCTTGGCCGCGCCCCACGAAGTGGTCCATCGTCCTGTTGATGCCGAAGAAGTCCGCGAGCCGGTCGAAGGCGGGAACCGGGAGCGCGCGCATGACGGGGACGAGCCGGGCGAAGGGCGGCAGGACGAGCTGCTCACGGCCGGCCTCGATGGCCTCGATGACCTTCCGCGCGACGTCGGCCTGCTCGAGGATGGGCAGCAGCAGCGGGAACTTGGTCCGCACTCCCTCGAACATCCCGGTGTTGATGTAGTAGGGACAGACCACGAGCGTCCCCACGCTGTGCCCATCGGCTCGGAGCTCGGCGCGGAGCGATTCCATGAAGCCCAGGGAGGCGAACTTGCTCGCCGAGTAGTCCGTCTGTCGGGCGACGCCGATCAGTCCAGCCGCGCTCGCGATGGTCGCCACGGTGCCTCGTCCGCGCTCGAGCATGCCCGGGAGGAAGGCCCGCGTGACCCAGTAGGGCGCGAGCGCGTTCACCTCGAAGGTGCGCCGAATAGCTGCCTCGTCTGCCTCGAGCAGGCGCTTGCCGGTCACCACGCCCGCGTTGTTCACGACGACGTCGACCTCGCCCGAGTCCCGGGCGGCTTCCCCCACCTGGTCGGAGTCCGCGACATTGACGCCTCGCGAGCTGGCGCACCCTCCGGCGGCGGTGATCTCCGCTTCGACGGCGGCGCCACCCTCCTCGGACAAGTCCCAGACCACGACCTCGGCGCCGCGGCGCGCGGCCTCGAGCGCCATGAGCCGCCCGATGCCGGACGCGCCGCCCGTGATCAGGACGCGCGAGCCGGCCAACGGGGTCCCCTTGTACATGAGCTCCTCCTCGTCAGCGGAAGTGGTTGAGGATCCGTGTGGCGCGGGTGAACAGGTTGGCGAAGGTCTCGTTGCTCATGCCGCCGAAGGGGGCAACGGGCACGCCGCGCTGAACCGAGATGGTTTGGGCCTCGGTGTACTTCAGGAGCCCCTCGGAGCCGTGCCTGCGGCCCACGCCGGACTCCTTCCACCCGCCCATGGGCGAGCCGTGCGAGGCCCACGCTGCGGCGTAGCCCTCGTTGATGTTGACCGTTCCGGCCTCGATCCGTGCGCCGAGCGCGACTCCTCGGGACGGCGTGGTCCACACGCTCGCGTTGAGGCCGAACTCGCTGTCGTTGGCCCGCGTGATCGCCTCCTCCTCCGAGGCGACCGGATAGATCGCCACGACGGGGCCGAAGGTCTCCTCCCGCACGAGCTTCGCGTCCTCGGGAACGTCGGTCAGCACGGTCGGGGCGAAGAAGCTCGGACCGACGTCGGGGCGAGCAGTGCCGCCGGCGAGGACCCGCGCCCCCCTTTCCACGGCGTCGTCAACGTGCGCCTGCACCTTGGCGAGCTGCGCGGGCGAGACGAGCGAGCCCATGTCCGCCTCCCACGAGGTCCCCGCACTCACTTCCAGGCGCCGAACGGCGTCGAGGAAGGCCTCCGTGAAGCGCTCGCGGACGGCCTCGTCCACGTAGATCCGCTCGGGGCCCACGCAGAGCTGTCCCGCGTTCGCGAAGCACGCGCGCGCCGCGCCGGCCGCCGCGGCCGGGAGGTCGGCGTCGGCCGCGACAATGAGCGGATTCTTCCCGCCCAGCTCGGCGGAGAAGCCGATGAGCCGCGCTGCGCACTGCTGCGCGAGCAGTCGACCGGTCTGCGTCGAGCCGGTGAACATGAGGAAGTCAACGGACCTGACGAGCTTCGGCCCCAGCACGGGGCCGGGGCCCACGACGACCTGCATCAGGCCATCGGGCAGGCCCGCGGCAAGGAGCAGCTCGAGGACCAGCAGCGCGGTGAACGGCGTCTGATGGTCCGGCTTGGCCACGACGGCGTTGCCCGCGAGCAGGGCCGGGACGGAGTCGCTCGCCACGAGCGTGAAGGGATAGTTCCAGGGGGTGATCACTCCGACGACTCCCTTGGGCTGCCGCAGCTCGGTCGTCTGGGTGAGGAGGGGAAACGCGCCCACGTGGCGGCGCGGCTTGAGAAGCCCCGGCGCCGTGTGGGCGTAGTGGGAAGCCGTCATCGACGCATCGATGACCTCTTCGAGCGCGGCGAGGCGGGACTTGCCAGTCTCGGCCTGGATGACGTCGAGGATCTCGTCGCGCCGGTCAAGGACGGACTTGGCAAAGCGCCGGCCGACGGCGGCGCGATCCTTGGGCGGTAGGGCGGCCCAGCGCTTCTGGGCCGCGCGGGCGCGCTCCACTGCCGCCTCGACGTCACCGTCCGCCGCCTGGCGGACGACGCCGACGAGGCGGCCGTCGAACGGGCACGTCACCTCGAGCTCGGGCCCCGTTCCGGCGGAGAGCGAAGCGAGGCGAGTGGTGTCCGGGAGAGTCCAGGGCGGGGGTGGGGACGTCGTCGTCCGGGTGTTCACGGGACGAGCATAACGCCCCGCCTCGGGCGAATGCTACTCGTGAGTAACCGGCGTCGGGCGGCCCTTCGCGTCGGCTCCGGTCGGCTGGATTACGGGCTCCCCAGCTACGCCTCGGCGAGGACCCCGACGGACCGGGCGGCGTCGAGCAGGACCCTGGCGGCGACCTCGAGGCCCTCGATGCGGCCGAGCGAGA
>NZ_DAIUJO010000177.1:0-5070 GCF_036848755.1 Sinomonas sp.
CCAATACTGCGTAAACGCCTCGAACCCCTCCGCAGTGTTCTGCTTCGCCACCTCGGGCAATACGGGCGGCGGCACGTTGCGGGCAGGGCCACGCGAGCTTGCGGGAGTGGGACGCGGATCGGATGAGGGTGCTTGAGCCGACCCATCCGTGCTCCCGGAGGCCGAAACCGAGGGCGGCCCGGAGGGCGGGCCTGGGTCGGCGGGGGCCCCGGCAGGGGCTTCGCACGCGTTCAGCGCAAACAAGCAGATGAATAGAAGAGAGCAGCACAAGGTGCGGCGCGGCGCCATGACATCCCCCAACCAGTGGTCCGCACGCGGTGCGGAAGACAACAAGTAATGAACCCCGGTTTCGAGACTGTAACAACAACGTGAGCCACGGAGGCGGGAGCCACCCGCCCCTACGTAGGCCAGGATAGACGTGGAAGACGTGTCAGGATATCCTGACACCATGACGGCGAGCCCAGAAGCGTGGCGAGAGGGACGGAAGGCGTGGGAGCGCCTTCGTTCGTGGTTCGGCGCTGGCGCCGGTTCGGTTGACGCGGGAGCTGACGGTCTCAACGCGCTGAGCGACGTCGGGCGGCTCCGCATGCTGCTCGACCAAGCCGAGCTGGCGGCCGTCCGGACGTCCCGGAGACGAGGCTCATCGTGGGCCGAAATCGCCGCCCGACTCGGCGTGACGCGCCAATCCGCGTGGGAACGCTGGCGCGATCTCGATGAGCCGCTCCCCGACCAGGCCAGGGCTGGAGCGGCGCTACCAGAGGCGGGAAGCCAAGATTGGCCCATCGTGCAGGAGACGCTAGCTGCCGCAACGGCGGAGATCGTCAACCAGAGCCGCAGACGATCGAACGTGACCGTACCCGACGTCGTCGGCCTCTCCTTCGAGGAGGCGAGGGAGGTCCTCACGGGCAAGCGCCTCGTTCCCCTGGCCTCGGACCCGGACGACGTGCGTCTCGCGGATCAGAAAGCGCTGAGTGCTGTGGTGACGGACCAGAGCCCCGAGTCCGGGGCAAAGGTGCCCGCCGCGGGAGCCGAGTGACTCTCTGGCTGGGTCGGGGAGGCTCAGCGGGAGTTCGGGAGCCACGCCGCCCGTCCCCCGCACCCCGCAGCCAGCGGGCAATGCGGGACGAGCGAACGGGCGAGACTCTGGCCTGAGGCATCACCGCCCGACCGCATACCCCGTCATTCCGCGCGGATTGGAACCAGCACGCAACTGCCCCGTTCCAGGGTCTCGTGCTACCGCGCAAAGACGCCCGAGCTGCCAATCCCCCGAGACGCCAACGCGGTGGCCCCGGGCCCGAAGCGCGTCGACGACGTCTTCCCCAATCCGCCCCTCGACTAGCGCGACGCCGGGTTGAGCCTCGTGAGGATAGAAGCTCGACGGCAGGTGGACCGAGTGGAAGGCTGGCGCCTCGATAGCCTCCTGCAGCCCGGCTCCGCCGAGCGCAACATCGAGGAAGAAGTGCGGCTGCCATTGGTCCTGCTGGTCCCCGCCGGGCGACCCGAATGCAAGCACTGCCTCTCCCCCGCGCGTCGCGAGAGACGGCGAAAGCGTCGTGCGAGGGCGACGCCCGGGTGCGAGCGTGTTCGGCAGCCCCTGCTCGAGCCACGCCATCTGCAGGCGCGTGCCGAGCGGGAAGCCCAGCTCGGGGATCACCGGCGAGCTCGAGAGCCACCCGCCGCTCGGCATCGCCGAGACCATGGTTCCCCAACGGTCAACGACGTCCAGATGCACGGTGTCCGTTCGGGCCCTCCCCTCTGCGTCCGGGAGCGAATCAGCCGCGAGGAAGGCCCGGACAGCGTTCGGCTCGCCGAGCCCGTTCACGCCAGCGGCGTCGAACTCTCCGCGGACAGCGAGATCCGGAAGCCGCGGAGCCCGCCCGCCGGGCGAACCGGGGCGGACCTCGAGTGAAGCAAGCTCGCCGATGAGACGTGCCCGCTCGGCGGCATAGCTGGCGGAGAGCAGCTCAGTCGCCGGAACGTCGGGCGAATCCCCGTACCATGCGTCCCGGTCCGCGAGTGCGAGCTTCGTCGCCTCGACGACGGTGTGGACGTACCCCTCGGTTCCCGGCGCGAGCGGCCCTTCGCCGAATCCGGGGACCGCGTCGAGGATCCTGAGCTGCTGGAGGAACGCAGGCCCCTGGCTCCAGAACCCGCACTTGTGGACTGTCCACCCGCGGAAGTCGACCGAAACCGTGGGCTCGTAGCGGGGCCGCCACTCAGCGAGGTCCCGCGCGTCGAGCAGGCCCGCGTGGTCGATGCCGGTTGAGTCTCGGTGCGGCGTGCGGCAGAAGGCGTCGATGGCCTCAGCTACAAAGCCTTCCGTCCATTCGCGGACGACGGCGCTCAGCGCCTCCCGCCGTCCGGCACCGTTGGCGGAGGCGCTCGTCTCTGCCCCGACGAGTCGGCGCCAGGTGCGTGCCAGGGCCGGGTTCCGCAGCAGGCTTCCGATCGGCTGCGGCGCTCCCCCGGGCGCGTAGAGGTCCGCGGAGCTTGGCCAGTGGCGGACGAAGTGCGGCACCATCCGTTCGAGAACGGCCGCGAGCCTGTCCGTGACCGGAAGCCCCTCCTCGGCGACCCTCAGCGCCGGTCCGACGACGTCGGCAAAGGTGAGCGTTCCATGGTCCGCGAGGAGCGTGAGCCATCCGAGGGTGGCACCCGGGATCGTCGCGGCAAGCAGACCGGTACCGGGCACTTGGTCGAGGCCGAGTTCCCGGAAGGCCGTGACGCTCGCGCCCGCCGGGGCCGGTCCCTGTGCGCAGAAGGCGAGAGGCGGGGAGTCGGGCTTGGCGAAGATGAGAGTGAGATCGCCGCCCGGGCCGTTCTGCTGAGGTTCGGCCGCCTGGAGCGAGAGGCCGCCGGCCACCGCTGCGTCGAAGGCGTTGCCGCCTCGCTCGAGCATGGCCATCGCTGCCTGCGCGCCAATCCAGTGGGTCGCCGAGACCATGCCGAACGTGCCAGACAACTCGGGCCGCGTGGTCATCACCATGAGCCCACGCTATGCCCGCTTTACTGAGGGCCCGCTTTCACCACGCGTGGGGCGCAGGACGTCGCGTGCTGGGGAGCGCGTTCTCCTCGCGCCAACGGTGGAGGAAGTCGGGCAGCACGAGATCCTCGGGCGGATATCCGACCTGCGCAAAGATTTCCTCGTTGCTCACCGGCCTGCCCCGCTGGACGAGCCGGGTCGCGATGTAGGCGCGCGCGTAGACCTCGCCTCGCGCGACCATCCGCTGCTCAAAGTAGATGGCGCGCTCGTCGACCCCGACGATCCGGGATTCGATGGTGTAGGACTGCCAGAGTGTGAGGGACTTGCGGAATGTGATCGTCTCGAGGTTCACGACAGGGCTCCAGCCCTTCGCCCGCATCTTCGCCCATGCCCCCGCCCGCACCATGAGGTCGAAGCGGCCGAGGTCCATGAGGGAGAAGTACATTCCGTTGTTGACGTGCATCGCGATATCGATGTCGGTGGGGAGGACCCGCAGCGGCAGGCTCGAGGTTCCCCAAAGGCTGAGGGGCGCTCGACGCCGAGACGTCACCAGCAGCATCAGGGTGCGGAGAAGCAGGTGCATCCCCTCATGTTACCCGCGAGTAACCAAGGGTGCACCGATCAGGAACTGTATACACTCATCTCATTTTTTAGAGCAGAGTGGCTTGATTCCAGACTGAGTTGCTGTCAGTGTATACATCGTGAAGGCCAGTGAGCGTGCGTACGCCGCCCTCCGCGATGACATCGTGGAGTGGCGCCTCGTGCCGGGGACTGTGCTGGGCGAGGTGGAGCAGGCGGAGCGGCTGGGTGTTTCCCGGACTCCCCTGCGCGAGGCGCTCGCCCGTCTGACGGCTGACGGTCTCGCGAGCTCCCAGCGCGGACGCGGCGTCGTCGTGAGCGATGTCTCGCTCGCCCGCCTGGGCGAGCTCTTCGAGCTGCGCGAGGCGCTCGAGTGCAAGGCCGCGGGCCTGGCGGCGCAGCGCGGCGACAGGCAGCGGTTCGCGGAGCTGCGGGACCGGCTCGCCGCGGCGCCTGCCCTCCTGTCCGACCACGACCCCCAGCGCCAGGAGTACTACGCCCTCGCCTCCGAACTCGACGCCGCAATCGACGAGGCCGTCTCCAACGCCTACCTCGCCGAGTCCCTCCGCGCCCTGCGGGTGCACCTGGCCCGGGTGCGGCGGCTGGCGAAGGACGACGCCGCGCGGCTGCGGCAGGCCGCAGTCGAGCACGCGACGATCGCAGGGGCGATCGCCGACGGGAACGCCCCCCTCGCCTCCGCGGCGACGGCGGTGCACCTGAGCAACAGCCTGAACCACATCAGATCCACCCAGAGCGTGAATTCCGACAACCGAGAGGCCACCCATGGTTGAGCTGCACAAGGTCCGCGTCTACCGCAGCGAGGAGAACCTCCCAAGGGAGGGCCAGCTCGCGTACAAGATCGCCAAGGTCGCCGCCGACCCGGTCGAGGTGACTCCGGAGGTGGCCGAGATGGTCATCAACCGGATCATCGACAACGCCGCGGTCGCGATCGCGTCCCTGAACCGCGGGCCCATCGTGGCCGCCCGCGCCCAGGCGCTCGCCCACACGCCGTCTACCTGGGGCCGCGGCGCGCTCCTGTACGGCATCTCCGACCGGGTCTCCCCCGAGTGGGCGGCGTGGGCGAACGGGGTCGCCGTGCGGGAGCTGGACTACCACGACACGTTCCTGGCAGCGGAGTATTCCCACCCCGGGGACAACATCCCCCCGATCCTGGCCGTCGGCCAGCACGTAGGTTCGACGGGGCGCGATCTCATCCGGGGGATCGCGACGGGGTACGAGATCCAGGTCGACCTCGCCAAGGCCATCAGCCTCCATGCGCACAAGATCGACCACGTCGCCCACCTGGGGCCATCCGCCGCGGCCGGGATCGGGACCCTGCTCGGCCTGGACGTCGAGACAGTCTTCCAGGCGATCGGGCAGGCCCTGCACACGACGACGGCGACGCGGCAGTCGCGCAAGGGCGAGATCTCCACGTGGAAGGCCCACGCCCCCGCCTTCGCCGGGAAGATGGCCGTCGAGGCCGTGGACCGGGCCATGCGCGGGCAGAC
>NZ_DAIUJO010000178.1:0-1390 GCF_036848755.1 Sinomonas sp.
TGGCGGGTGGGACGATGGAGCATGACGCTGTTTGCGATCGTCCTGGGACTTGTCGCCGTCGTGGCTCTGGGCCTCGGGTCGAGGCGGCTACGAGGTTCCCAGCCCGCCGCAGCAAGGGCACTTGCGGCCGGAACGGGGATTGTCATCTGCGCCGAAGGAATTGGCTTCTTCGCCCTTCGCGGGATATTCGACCCTAACGGTCCCGATTGGGGAACGGTGATCATCGGCGTTCTGGTCGGCGCGTTCGGATTCCTCCTCGCGCGATTCATCTGGAGGTCTTTCGGCGAGGTCCCGGGCTGAGCCACTCCGTGACGCTACGGCGCCGGGCTGTCCCCTCACCCGTGCTCGCGCGAGGGCGGCAGCTGCTGTGCGTGCTGCAGCCGGACAAGCTCGGCGGTGTTCTCGGCGACGCGGATGGTCGCGATCAGGGACTCGATTCCGAGTCGGGTCAGGCACAGGTAGATCAACACGGTCAGCGGGCCGCCGACGAGGAGCATGAAGACGCCGAAAGCGGTGCTGGTCATGAAAGCAGCCGCCACGAGCACCACGTACAGGACGGCGAGGCCGATCATGACGAGGACGTAGACGATCTTTGCGATCGAAGTAGACACGAAACGGGTGAAACTCAGGTCGAACAGCGCCTTCAAGGCGATACCTCCGGGATGAAAGCCGCCCTTCTCGGGGCAGGGGTACGAGCTGTGTGCGGATGACCGGGCATCGCATGGGCCGGGCTCGGCACAGCCAGTATCGCTGGGACGCGGAATACGGAGATGACGCCCGCGGCGTCTCAGTAGTCGGCCGGGGCCGCGCAGTCAGTGTGGTCCGTCTTGCCAGAGGCCAATGACGTTGCCGGCAGGGTCGCGGATCGATGCGATCCGGAGACTTCCCTCGGGATAGGGCGGGGTGACCACTTCAGCCCCGTGCTCGGTGGCTTTGCGCAGGGTGTCCTCGAGATCGCTCACGTAGATGTAGGGCAGGACGCCCGCCTCGCCAACTGCGGGCAAGTCCGTGCGCCAGTGGCCGATCACGTGCCCGGTGCCATCGCTGAAGCTCGGCGATTCAGGGCTGCCGCGCAGCCGCCAGCCGAACACGGAACGATAGAACTCCGCTGACTCGGCGGGGTCGCGTGCGGGAATTCGCAGATAGGACACCCCGCCGGGACGAGCAACGGTATCCTCGACGCCCGGGCCTGCGGCAGAGTTCGCGTCCGTCATCGTCGATCGCCTCTCTTTCCAACGTTTCGGGTACGGCTAATCACTTCCAGACTCCTCTCGGGTACGCGAACCCGAAAGGAGCGGACGACGACGAAGGGGGCTTTCGCCGTCGTCCTCGCCCAGGAACCAGAGTTCGCGTACCCGAAACGCCCAGGAAGCAGAGTTCGCGTACCCGA
>NZ_DAIUJO010000178.1:1490-4951 GCF_036848755.1 Sinomonas sp.
CAGAGTTCGCGTACCCGAAACGCCCAGGAAGCAGAGTTCGCGTACCCGAGACATTCAGGCGGGGCCCCACGTGGGGTGCGGCGTCTCGGGCCCGTCGTACGGGGTGTCGCCGTAGAACTCCTGCAGCCGATCGAGCTCGTCGCGGAGCTCGGCGAGCACCGACGCGTAGCCCGGATCAGCGATGACGTTGACGAGCTCGTGCGGGTCCTTCTCGAGATCGAACAGCTCCCACTCGCTCGGCTCCCGCTCGGGTGAGGAACCGGGCACCCCCAGGCCGTCACAGTAGTAGTGGATGAGCTTGTGCGTCCGTGTGCGGACGCCGTAGTGCGCGGGCACGTGATGGCTCGGATCGCGGTGCTCCCAATAGCGGTAGTACATCGACTCCGGCCAGTCGGCCACGTCCTGCCCCCGCAGGAGTGGACGGAACGAGCGCCCCTGCGAGGTCGGCAGGGCGGCGGCCGCATCGACCCCGCACAGATCGAGGAATGTCGCCGCGAAATCGGCGTTCGTGATGATCGCGTCGCAGCGGCTCCCTGGCGGAATCTCGGCGGGCCACCGCACAAGCAGCGGCATCTGGAGCGACTGCTCGAACATGAGCCGCTTGTCGAACCAGCCGTGGTCTCCGAGGAAGAAGCCTTGGTCGGAGGAGTAGACGACGATCGTGTCCTCGGCGATGCCCTGCGCGTCGAGATATTCGAGCAGCTGCCCCACGCCATCGTCGAGCGCTTGGACGCACTGGAGATAGTCCCGCATGTAGCGCTGGTACTTCCACCGCGCTCGCTCGGCGGTGTGCTCGGGGCCCTCGAGCTCCGCCGGGGTGGGCTCCTTGACGTCCTCCTCCGTGAGGTCGTCCGCGATGCTCATGCGCACGGACCGCACGCATTCGGCCAACGTCGCGTGGTCGTCGTCGAACGTCTCCGGTTCCGGAATCGACCCCACCGGGTACAGGTCGCGGTGCTTCCCGTCCGGAATCCACGGCCGATGGGGAGCCTTGTGGTGCACCATCAGTGCGAAGGGGCGGTCCGGGTCCCGGTTGATGAGCCAATCGAGTGCGAGATCGGTCACGATCTCCGTCGCATATCCCTCGAGCCGCCGCTCGCCCTCGGGTCCGCTCATCACTGGGTCGATGTAGGCGCCCTGGCCAGGGAAGACGAGCCAGTCGTCGAAGCCGCGCGGACGGGCGCCCGAGGACTCACCGAGATGCCACTTCCCATAGAGCGCGGTCGCGTAGCCGGCGTCGTGGAGGACGTCGACGAAGGTAGGAACCCGGTAGTCGAACTCGGCGAAGATCCCGGGCACGCCGTTGACGTGGCTGTAGGTCCCCGTGAGGATCGTGGCGCGGGAGGGGCTGCAGATGGCGTTCGTGCAGTAGACCGAGCCGAGGACCGCCCCCTCCCGGCCGATCCGATCGATGGCGGGCGTCGTGTTGAGCCTGCTCCCATACGCCGAAATGGCGTGGGGAGCATGGTCATCGGAGAGGATGAACAGGAGATTCGGGCGGTCCGTCGGTCGGTTCATGGGGTGCGGACGATCCCCTGCCGCAGCAGGCTCTCCGCGCACGCGACTGCCGCCTCCTCGTTCGAGCGCGGCTCCCAGCCGAGCACCCTGCGGGCCTTCGCGTTGCTCGCCGCCCGGATCACGTTGAGCTGCGGCGAGATCTCCCGCACGGGAGGGACGACGACGGCGAGCGCCTTGAAGACCCAGGCGGGGGCCGTGCGCGTGGTCACCTTCGAGGCCGCCTTCCCGAGGGCCTTGCGCAGGGCGAGGGCGATCTCGTGGAACGAGGTCGGCTGCCCGGCGACCGCGATGAAGCGCTGACCGGAGGCTTCTGGGTCCGTCATCGCCCGGATGTGCAGGTCGGCGACGTCCCGCACATCGACGACGTTCATCCACATCGGGGGCGCGGCGGGAAGCTGGCCGCTCAGGAGGGTCGAGACGATCCGAATCGAGCTCGAGAGGTGCGGCCCGAGCACGGGCCCGAGGATGCCCACGGGATTCACGACGGCCAGCTCGAGGCCGCCTCCTTCCCGTTCCAGGAAATCCCACGCCGCGCGCTCGGCTATCGTCTTCGACTTCACGTACGGCGTGATCCCTCGCGCCTCCGGATCGGTCCAGTCGCTCTCGTCGAAGACGTGGTGCTCGTCGTCGTGCCCATAGCCGACCGCAGCGAAAGACGACGTCATCACGACGCGCCGCACTCCGGCGTCGCGCGCGGCCCGCAGAACGCGAAGGGCGCCATCGCGGGCGGGGCCGACGAGTTCGTCAGGGTCCCTCGGCTGCCGGCTCGGGAAGGGCGAGGCCACGTGGAGCACACAGTCCGCCCCGGCCGCTGCTTCGGCCCAGCCTTGATCGGCGCGGAGGTCGGCCGAGAAGTACGCAACGCGCTCCTGGTGCGGCGCCCCCGCAACGGCGAGCATCTGCTCGACGTCCGCCTGACGGCTGAGGGACCTAAGGGTGGTCCGCACGTTGTGGCCCGCCGTGAGCAGCTGCGCGATGGCGTGGCCGGCCACGAAGCCCGAGCCGCCGGTGACGACTACCGTCGCCACGGCTCAATCACCTCTTGCCCCCAAGCTTCGCGGGGAGCTTCCGGCGCACGCGGTCGTAGCGGACTGCTGCCTCGTCTGCGAGCTGGAGCTCCCTCGCATGCAGCCGACCATAGGTGAAGGCGTTCTCGCCCCGGCCGTAGGCCTCGACGCCGAGTCTGCGCACGAGGTCCGCGGTGACGATGCAGTCCTGGTGCTCGCCGAGCGCCTTCTGGATCTTCTGGGCGCGGCGGCCGAGGCGGGAGGCCTTCTTCGCGCCGAACGGAGCGGCCGCCTCGGCGGAATACCGGAGCCGTTTGGCGGACTTGCGCACGTCGTGGAGCGCGACGTCGTGCCCTTCCTTGCCCTCAAGGCCCTCGGCGGTCTTGACGGCGGTGCGGAGGCGCTTGGCATGGCGGCGCACGACGGCGGAGACGGTCGCCTTGGTATGCCAGGCTCGGTCGGCATCGGCGGCTGAAGAGATGAGGTCCGTGACGCTGTCGATGAGCCGGAAGTACCGCTCCGATCTCATCGCCTCCGTGAGCTCCCTGGACGCCTCTCCGTGCTCGGCCCCGAGCGACTCGTCGAACGACTGGCTGACGGGCCCGAGGACCAGACTGGACGGTTCGCTGTCGACGCGCCCCCGCAGGCGCTCGCGCATGACTTCCGCGTCGCGCACGCGCCCGAGAACCCTGCCGAACCACTGGAGCTCGTCGCGCAACGCCCGCCCCGCCTCGGCGTCGAGGTCCTTGCGGAACGCGGAAAGGCACGCGCGAAGCCTGCGGACCGTGATCCTGAGTTGGTGGACGGAGTCCGGGGCCGAGATGCGCACTGCCGGATCGAGCTCCTCCCAGCGCGCGAGCTGCTCCGTGGTGTAGTCGAGGAACGCGCGCAGCACCTTCCCCCGGCGCCGCCCGTCGACGGACTTGGCCGTCGTGG
>NZ_DAIUJO010000179.1:0-4781 GCF_036848755.1 Sinomonas sp.
GTCTCCCACGGGGCGATCCGCGGTGAGTGGGCGGGGCTCGGCTTCGAGAACGGCGTCATGGGCTATCCCGCGACCGATGAGGTGGGGGGCCTGCGCAACGGGGGCGTCTACCAGAATTACGACGGCGGGGCCATCCTGTGGTCCCCGGCGAGCGGAGCGCACGAATCGCTGGGCGCCATTCGCGCTGAATGGCAGAGCACCGGGTTCGAGGGGGGCGCCCTGGGATATCCGACGACGGAGGTGGTCGCGGGACTGCTCGACGGTGGCTCCTACCAGAACTATCAGGGCGGCGCGATCGTATCCTCGCCGGCCTCCGGTACCCACGAGTCGACCGGCTCCATCCGTTCGGAGTGGCAGTCGACCGGTTTCGAGCACGGCGTTCTCAGATACCCGACTACTGAGCTGGTGACGGGTCTGCTCGACGGCGGCTCGTACCAGAACTATGAGGGCGGCGCGATCGTATCCTCGCCGGCTTCGGGAACCCACGAGTCGTACGGCGCGATCCGGGCTGTCTGGCAGTCCACGGGCTTCGAGAGCGGGCGCCTCGGCTACCCCACCAGCGAGGTCTACCCGGTTCCCAACGGGACGGCCCAGGACTTCCAAGGGGGACGCATTAGCGACGTCAACGGGACCACTGCCATCACGCAATCCTGACCACACCGATGAGGGCCCCCATAGTCCCAGTGATTCAGAGGCCCTCATTCCGGTATTCAGTTGTGTATTCGGCTATTCAGTTGGCTGCCCCGCCCAGCCGGGAACATATCTCTACGCTCCCATCGCGGGCCGGGTCCGGCCAACACTTGCCGGTACTCGAATCCGGGCTGAGTACCACTTGATCTTGGCGGCGGCCTCGCCCTCCTCCCCGATTGGGCCGCAAGGGGGCACGCTAGAACCTCGGTGAAAGCGGACGTTTGGCGCGAAGGCGCACGTTAGGACGCGGTGAAACGTGCGCTCTGGGAGCGAACGTATGCTCTCGTGCGAAACGTGCGCTCTCGCCAAGCGCGTAGACGACGGCGGCCCCTAGCCCTTTGCGGGCTTGGGGCCGCCGCCGTGCTGGGCTTCTAGGCGAACGTCGCTGCGTCGATCACGAAGCGGTAGCGGACGTCGGAGGAGAGGACGCGCTTCCACGCCTCGTTGATGTACGAGGCGTCGATGAGCTCGGTGTCCGGGTTGATGCCGTGCTCGGCGCAGAAGTCGAGCATCTCCTGGGTTTCCCGGATCCCGCCGATGCTCGAGCCCGCGAAGGAGCGGCGGTTGCGGAAGAGCGTGAAGACCGTGAGGGGGAGCGGCTCGGCGGGGGCGCCGACGTTGACCATCGTGCCGTTCCGGCGGAGGAGGCCGAGGTAGGCGCCGAGGTCGATCGGTGCGGAGACCGGGTTGACGATGAGGTCGAAGCTGTTCTTGAGCTCCTCGAACGTCGTCGCGTCCTCGGTGGCGTGGTAGTGGTCGGCGCCCAGGCGCAGTCCGTCGTCCTTCTTCGACAGGCTCCGCGAGAGCACGGTGACCTCGGCGCCCATGGCGTGGGCGAGCTTGACGGCCATGTGGCCCAGTCCGCCCATTCCGACGACGGCGACCCGCTTCCCGGGGCCGGCCTCCCAGTGACGCAGGGGCGAGTAGGTCGTGATCCCTGCGCACAGCAGCGGGGCTGCTGCGGCGAAGTCGAGGGCCTCGGGGACGCGCAGGACGAAGTCCTCGTCCACCACGACGTGGGTCGAGTAGCCGCCTTGGGTGATAGTCCCATCGCGGTCGACGCTTCCGTAGGTGCCGACATTGCCGTTGAGGCAGTACTGCTCCTCCCCGGCCACGCAGTTCTCGCATTCCCGGCAGGAGTTGACGAGGCAGCCGACGCCGACCCGGTCGCCGACGGCGTGCTTCGTCACCTCGGAGCCGACCTCGGCGACGAGACCGACGATCTCGTGCCCGACGACGAGCGGGTGCTTGATGGGACCCCACTCCTCCCGGACGGTGTGGATGTCGGAGTGGCAGATGCCCGCGTACTTGATCTCGATCAGCACATCCTTGGGGCCCACGTCGCGGCGGGTGATCCGTACCGGCTCGAGCGGGGCGTCGGAGGCAGGGGCAGCATAGGCATTGACGGTGAGCAAAGGGTTCTCCTTGGGTCGTTGGTCTTGCTTGCGGCTGGGCGGCGGAGACCACCGTAACGATACCCAGAGCAGCTCTGTGTAAGCACCGTCGAGGTGACTGGCTCGGATGGATGGGGCGCCGCCGGGGGGCTGTGCGACGGAACAAGGAAGACAGACCGGTCTGTACCGTACGATGTCGATATGGATGCCGTGCAGAAGGACAAGGACCGGCCGGGCGTCCGAGAACGGGTTCTCGCCGCCGCGTTCGAGCTGTACGCCACCAAAGGCGTCCGGGAGACCGGAATAGAGGAGCTCTTGGCCCGTTCGGAGGTCGCGAAGGCCAGCTTCTACCGGCACTTCGCCTCGAAGGACGAGCTCGGACTGGCCTACCTGGAACGGCTCTATCTGGAGCGTCGGGAGGAGCTGGCTGCGGCGGTGCGGGCGGCCGGAGAAGGGCCGATGGCAGTGCTCGGGGTCTTCGACGTCTATGCGGAGCTGTTTCGCGCCCACGTCCCGGAGGCCCGGTCCTTCATCCACGTGCTCATGGAGTTAGGCCCGGAGCATCGACTGGGGAAGGCGTGCATTCACTACTCGGCTCTGCTGCAGGAGGACCTCGCGCGCTTTGCCGACGAGCGGGGGATCCCGGATCCTGTGGGATTCGCCGCAGAGCTCCAGACCGTCATCAAGGGCGCCATCGTCTCCTCCGCCGAGGGGGACGGCACCGCCGCCGAACTCGGGCGCCGGTTGGGCCGGTTGGTCGTGGAGGCGCATCTGCGGCAGGCCTAGGGGCTTGCCCCGGCGGCGGAGTCGATCCCCGCATCCTCAGAGGGTGCCGGTGAGGGCTTGGAGTCCGAGGCTCGTGAGGCCGACGGCGGCCCACAGCATTCCGCCGAGGAGGAGGGGCCGGTGGCCGGCCCTGCGCATCTGGGCGAACCGGAGGTTGAGCCCGATCCCGGCGAGGGCGATCGTGATCAGGAAGGTGCCCAGGGCGGAAAGGGCCGGGTGCCAGGAGCCTGGGATCGCGCCGAGGGTGTCGAGCGTGGCCGCGAGGACGAACCCGATGAGGAAGGCGGGCACCATCTGGGTCCAGGGCATCTTCCGCGACTCCTCGCCGGCAGCCCTGCTGCGCCGGGCCCTGAGAAGGGCCAGCCCCACGCTGATCGGAATGATCATGAGCGATCTCGTGAGCTTGACGACGATGGCGTAGGGCCCCGCGCCGGAGCCGTAGCTGAAGGCTGCGGCGACCACCGAGGAGGTGTCGTTGATCGCCGTTCCGCTCCACAGGCCGAAGGAGTGCCCGCTGAGCCCGAGGAGGTGGCCAAGAGGCGGGAAGAGGAGCACCGCGGCGATGTTGAAGGTGAAGATCGTGCCGATGGCATAGGCCACGTCCGCGTCCTTCGGCTTGATGACGGCGGTGGTGGCCGCGATCGCGGAAGCGCCGCAGATTCCGGTGCCCACCCCGATGAGGGTGCGAGCATCGGCGTCGACCCCCAGCCACCGGCCCAACAGCGCGGCCCCTCCGAGGGCCACGGTGAGAGTCCCGAGCATCACCGGCAGGGAACCGGCACCGACCTGGATCACCTGCTGCAGCGATAGGCCTGTGCCGAGCACGACGATCGACGCCTGAAGGACCTGTCTCCCGGCGACGTCGTAGCCCGCGCTCCAGCGCGTCCCCCGCAACCACGGCAGTGCCGTCCCCGCCAGCATGCCGAGCAGGATTCCGAAGACCGGTCCGCCGACGATGGGGGCGAGCCCTCCGAGCAGCGTGGCGCCCACGGCGAGCACGACGGCGACGGCGAGCCCGGGCAGCGTCGCCCGAGCACGCGAGGCCCAGGTCGCCTGGGCTGCGTTGGTGGCTGTATCGGAACTCTGCGCCGGGTGTGTCGAACTCATGACTCAACTCTTCAGCGGAAGCCGCAACGCCGGTAGCCACCGATATGGCATGGTGCCATATGCCGGTGATATGGGTCTTGCCGGGCGCGAGCGCGGGTCAATGTTCCTGCAGCTCCCTCACCAGCCCGTCCAAAGCCCGCCTGACCTTCCGCCTCCCGGACGTGAACATGCAGCCCCCTCCTGTCAGCAGGGCGAGCGCCAGCATCGGCGTCACGTCCGGCGTCAAAGGAACGACGATCCCGAATATCAGGACCAAGACCCCGAGCGCGGTGAGTTTGATTCCGTTGTCTCGGCGGATTTGCCCGGCTGCGCATTCCTCGCCAAGGCGTTCCATCTCGTCCATTGCGATCCCATCCGAGCCCGCGTGCCCTGCCGGGCGGCCCCGTCTTCTGCGACAAGCTTCAGGGAGGAGATACCCAGCTCGTGGAAAGGCAGACATCGGTGGACGAAAGGCCGGACGTCCCCTTGACCTCGCCGAGGGCCACGATGGTGCCGGTGGCCTCGTGGCCCGGCACCAGGGGGAACACCGTTCCCTCGAACTCGCCGTCGAAGACGTGGGTGTCGGTGCCGCAGATACCGACCGCGGCCGTCTCGATGAGGATTTCCTTGTAGCCCGGTTCGGGCCTCGGCCGCTCCTCGAGCGCCAGATCGCCCTCGGCGGTGAATACAACTGCGCGCATCATTGCTCCCGTTTCTGGCCCCCGTCGGCGCACGTCCAGCCTTGGGTCATCGCGGCGTTGTTCCGAGCCTAGGCACTCTTCACTCCCGGCATTCACGGTTTTCGAGGACATTTTCGACATCCGA
>NZ_DAIUJO010000180.1:0-1201 GCF_036848755.1 Sinomonas sp.
TCGTGGATCTGCCCTGGGGGCCCTCGTGTGAGGCCTCCACGGTGAAGGTTCTCGCGTCATGGCGGGTCACAGGGCCCCGGTTCATCGCCGTGCACCAGGGGCACCGGCAGGGTCTGCGGATCCTCCTGGACGGGGCGCACTACAGCGAGCTCCTCGTCAGCTGCGACAGCGCCGGAGATACCCGTCCCTCTTCGGCGATCGGCCGCAGAGCCGATGAACGCTGCGGATCTGTAGCAGACGGCTACACTCGAGGTATGACTGCGACTCCGACCCATCCCACGCGCATCGACCATGACGTCTACGAGGCCGCCAGGGTCGAGGGCGGAAGCGCTGCCGAGAGGATCAACCGGTGGGCCCGCATCGGCCGTGAGCTCGAGGCCTCTGCCAGCGGCTCGGCGGTGGCCCGTGTCCTGGCCGGCAACGGTTCGTATGATGCCCTGGCCGGCCGTGAGCAGGCCATCGTGCGGGCGGCCTGGGACGAGCGCATCGCGGCAGCTGTGGCCTCGCTGGACCTCGAGCGGGAACTGCTGGCCGCCGGGGGGGAGTGGGCCGAGGCCGATGACGAGGGCAACCTCGTCATCAGGGGCGGGGAGTGAGCGCACCGGTCCTGCATCTGCTGGCCGGACCGAACGGGGCAGGCAAGACCACCTTCGTCGAACGGGTCCTCGTTCCGGCCACCGGCCTGCCGTTCATCAACGCCGATGCGATCGCTGCACGGCGGTGGCCCGGCGCGGAGTCCGAACACGGCTATGAGGCGGCAGCGGAGGCCGGGGAGCAGAGGAGAAGGCTCCTGGCGGCCGGGGCCTCGTTCATTACCGAGACGGTGTTCAGCCACCCGAGCAAGGTCGAGCTCGTCGAGCAGGCCGCGGCCCGGGGGTACCTCGTGGCCCTGCACGTGATCATGGTCCCCGAGGAGACCACCGTTCGGCGTGTCGGGTACAGGGCCTCCCACGGCGGCCACAGTGTTCCCGAGGAGAAGATCCGCTCCCGCTACTCCAGGCTCTGGTCCCATGTCGCGGCCGCGCGCCGGGTGGCCGACCGGGCCAGGTTCTACGACAACAGCCGGGCCGCGAACCCGTTCCGGCTGGTCGCCGTGTACGAGCACGGCATCGAGGTGGGGGAATCCCAGTGGCCGAAGTGGACCCCGCCCGCGCTCCTGCAATAGGGTCCCCGGACGCCGGAGGGCTCCGCGTGCGGTGCC
>NZ_DAIUJO010000180.1:1301-4755 GCF_036848755.1 Sinomonas sp.
GAAGGGCTAGGATCTGCCACGATTCGCCTCGCCTCCCACGCGGGAGCGGTTGGGGATCATCGCTACTGCTGGAGCGGTCTTCCTGTAAGCAGCGGTATCACCGGCTCCCTTTCGTCAGCTGGGCCCTGCGGGCAGCGCTGCTGTTCGGGCTTGCGGTGGGGGCGTTGCGCGGGGCGGTGGCGACGGCCTTGCGGGGGTGGGTGCCCTGGCTGACGTCGGCGAGCATGCGGGCGTCAACGGCGGTCTGGTCGGCCAGGCCTTGGATGGAGGCTGCGAACTCCCCGCGCCGCTGTGCGGTGTCCCACTGGTCGTGCGCCACGGATTCCTCCCGCTGCTGCTCCTGTCGGGCGGCCCACGCCAGGTCCTCTTCGGAGGGGCCGTCCAGGTCCGTTGCCGCCCCGTCCCATTCCTGGGACCGGCCCATGGCCCGGTCACTGTCCCCACGGTGGGCGTCCGCGGCGCCGGCCTCCCGGACGGCATCCCCGGTGAGCCTGTCCGCCTCCACGGACGCAGCCTGCGCCTCGGCGGGCTGGCCCGTCTCGGCCTTCCAGCGGCGGACCAGCTCGGCCTCGTCGGACCGTGCGGCCGCCACGGTGTCGGCGGCGGCGTGGCTGCGGGTCCACTGCGCGAACCGCTCCGGGTCGGCGGAGGCGGCCCAGGCCTTCGCGGCCTCCAGCTCGTTGGCAGCGGCGTCGGCCTGCTGGGCTTTGGGACGGGCCAGCCAGGCGCTGACGAGGGCGACGTTGAGGCGGTCCCGCTCCTCGTGGCTGCGGGCCTGGCTCATCTCCCGGGTCCATGCACCGTCCATGAACGGATCGTGCTCGGCGACCCACTGCCGTGAGCGCAGCAGGTCGGTGACCCGGCCCGGCATCGAGGCCGTGACGTGCACACCGCGCTCGGCCAGCCTCTCGTCCATGTACCGCAGCGTCTCGGCTATCCCCGTGTCCTGGCCTGCCCAGGACACGGCGGTCTTGTACGCGGCGCCGATCCGCTCCGGGTCGGCCTCGGCCCACCAGGAGTCGGACCGGGCGCCCGCGAGGGAGGCGCGCGCCGCACCGCGCTCGGCCTCGAATCGGGCCGCGAGCTCGCGGCCGGCGCGTTCGGAGGCCGCACGGGCCTGGGCGAGGTGCTCCTGCCGGGCCCGGGCGGCGATCTCTCCGAGCCGGGCGGCGACCATGACCGCCTGGCGCAGCATGTCGTCCACTGCCTCGCCCACGCCGTCTGAGTGGTGGGTGCTCATGACTGGGTACCTCCTTCATCCTTGGATTCGCGCACGTCGGGGAACAGCTCGGGTGGCGGGGCCACCAGTTGGAACTGGCCCAGGGGGCTCTCCGCGTGCCTGTCCGGCTTGCAGCCGTTGAACGGGCCGCTGGTGGCGTCGGTGAGGACCGGCAGATGGTGGTCCAGATGGTCCTTGAGCCACACGCTCATGCCGGTGCGCCCGTCCAGGCGCAGGTGCTCCCACGCCCGCCACAGGGCCTCGAGGCGGATGATCGCCTCCGCGTGCTTCCACCACTGGGGGCACCAGGTCGTCTTGTCCCCAGTGGCGGTCAGCTGGCGCCGGTAGACCGGCACGAGGAACTTGGCCACCCACTCCGCCGTGGACCCGTACACCAGCTCCGGCTCCGGGACCGCCTCGGAAGTCGCCTTCGGCACCGGCTTGAGGGTTCCGTCCTCCAGAGCGCGGTGGATCCATGCCTCCACCGCGTCGTAGTCCCACTGCGGCGGCTCCCAGCCCAGTGGGGCCGGTGCCTTGCCGTGCATGACGAGGGACCGCCAGCGGCCGGCCTTGATCGGCTCGGCCTCCTCGGCGATCTGGGCGAGGACGTCCGTGACACTGAGCAGGAAGCCCCGCCCGTCCTCCCCGCCGTCCACGGCGGCGGGCGCCGCGGTCTCCTCCGGCTCCGGGGACTCCTCCCAGGCGTCGACCGGCTCTGGCCTATGGGAGCGGTCAGTCATGGCGTGCCGCCTCCAGCCACTTCGAGGCAGCCGTGGCCTTCGCTGGCATCGGCTGGGGAACTGTATTGATGGGTTGCTGCATTTGCAGGCTGCTGTTCTGCTGCATGTTCAGCGCGGCCCGGTAGGCGTCCACCAGGGAGTCCGGCTTCTCGCCGGCGCGGCGCAGCACCAGGCGCTCGAACGGCGTCCACGCGGTGCGCCGGGCCTGGGCCTCCGCCGCCTTCTTCCTGCTCTCCGGGGTCGGGTCATTGAGGTCCAGGGAGAACCACACGGCATCGGCGTGCGGGGTGTCCATCCACCGCACCGTCTTGATGAGCGCCCCGGGAGCTCCGGCGCGCTTGACGATGGCCCGCCCGATCGGCATGGCCGCGAGGTCCCCAACGGTCCATATGTGCTCCTTGCCGCCGTCGGGGCTCATGGACACGCTCCTGCGGTCCCCGGCAGTGACGTTGACCGTGTCGTAGCGGTATTCCCCCAGCGTGGAGGACACCTGCCGGAGGAAGCCCTCTTCGTCCAGGCCGGAGCCGATGACCTTCACCGTCGCGGCAGAGTAGATCGCCTTCATGCCCTCCTCGCCCCACAGCCGCACGCCCTGTGAGTACGACTGGAGCCAGGCGACCGGCAGAAGGCCCTTGGACCCGAAATGGGAGTACTTGTCCGGCAGGTCCTTCCAGATGCACACGTTGGCGATCTCATCGAGGGCGAACACCAGCGGCACTGGCAGCCGGCGGAATGGCTGGGTCATGGCGTGGGCCTCGGCGGCGTCTGCCACGGCGACGGTCAGCGCGGTCGTCAGCGCCGCCGCGGACCCGCCGCCCTCCTTGGAGAGCAGGTACAGGGTGTCCGTGCCCCGGACGAACTGAGCGGGGCTGAACTCTGGGCGGTTGTCCTCCGGGCCGGTCGGGTTCACCCAGTGGCGCGCCCCGGTGGACTTCAGCACCGCGCACATGGCCTTGGCCGTGCCCACGATGCCGTCGCGCTGGCCCGGGTCGAGCTGGAGCTGCGCTTCCAGGGCGAGCCCGAACGCGGCGTACTTGCCGCCCTCGGCGGCGGCGAGGATGGCCTGGGGCTCCTTCATCCCGACGTTGCCGCCCGTGATCCAGTCGTAGACGGTCACGATCGGCTTCTTCCCCAGGGCAGCGGCCAGCAGCAGGGCCGCGAGCATGTCCCGGCCCTCGTTGTCGAAGTAGGGGTCCTCGCCCTTCACGTTCGGTCCGCGCCCGGCCACCTTGAAGATGTCCGCGAGCTTCTGGGCGTGGTCGTCGTCCACCACGTAGCTGAGCGGGTTCCACCACCAGCTGGCCCGGTCGGGGCTGATCTTCTGCGGGTTGAAGGCCCATACGGTGCCCTTGAGGCCCCGGGGCAGGCGCGTGGCGTCGATGACGTCGGGCTTGTTCGAGGTCGAGACGACCGCGCCCGGGGCGTCCAGCACCGCCGGGATGACCTGGGAGGCAGTCTTGCCCTGGCGGGGGCCGAAGATCGACAGCGCCACGGA
>NZ_DAIUJO010000181.1:0-4725 GCF_036848755.1 Sinomonas sp.
CAAACCCGCCCACCCGCCGAGAACCCAATCGACACGCAGGGCTGCACCGCCGCGTCAACTGACAGGAGAGGTGCGAACAGGGCCCCGCCATCGCGATGCCCTCGGAGCTGCTCTGTCCCTTGGGACGTCCCGATGGCGCGGGGCAGGACGGGTGGCGCCGGGAGGGAGAGGGTCCTACTCGTCGTCGGTTCCGGCGAGGAGCGCCACGGCGAGGAGCCCGCGGGCGACGGCGGCCCGGAGCCCCTCCGTGACCTCGAGACCGGCCGTGCGGGTGCCGGCGACCAGGGCCGCGCGTTCGAGGTTGCGCAGCGTCCACACGGTGCCATCGCCGGGCAGGGCGGACTCCGGCAGGCCCGGGCCGAGGTCCTCCGGGGCGAGGGCGCGGATGAGCTGGAGGACCGATTCCTGGACGATGAGCGCACCGAGGGTTCCATGGCCCAGCGGGGCCGTGAGGGTCTGTGCGACGAACATCGCTGCGACCGTCTCGGCCAGCCCCAGCGGGGGGAGCGCCTCGGCTGTCCATTCGGCGGCTGCGGGGCCGGGCCGGACGCGGGAGGAAGCGGTCTCGATCACCTCCGCGGTGGCCAGTGCCTCCCACCACTGGGCGAGCAGGGGGACCTGGGCCATCGACAGCGCCTGGAGCGGGGCATCCTCGTCGCGTTCGCTGCCGACCCGTTTGGCGACTCCGACCGCCCGGATGCCCAGCATCCCGGCGACGTGCTCGATGTCCGCGCGTCGTACGCCTCCGGACTGGGTGGCGGGCCTGCCGCTGCCGACCCATTGGAGCAGTTCGGCCACGGCTGCGATGAGCGGGGTCCGCGCGAGCGCGGCACGGCGCACCTCGGGGTCGACTTCCTCCGCGTGCTCCAGGATCGCCCCGAGGGGCCCGGATCCGGCACCGGCGTCGACGAGTGCGTCCTCGAGGGCCTCGTGCGCGGCCTCCCATGCGGGGAGGTCGTGGCCTGCGTCGAGGCGGAAGTGCACGTAGTCGTCCAGCGTCTCGAGCGCGGCCTCGAGCGCCTCGGGGCTCTCGGGGTCGTCGGCGTCCCAGAGCAGGTCGATCAGCGCCTCGATGTCGGGGGCGTGGTGCAGGTCGAGGCCCTGGTCGCGCCCGATGTCCGCCAGTGCCTGCAGCATCTCCAGCTCCTCGGGCACCGTGGGGGCGGCGATCGAGGGCGCGCGTTCGAGCCACGCGGCGAAGCCGCGCCGCAGCGCACGGTCGGCCGACGCCATGCCACCGCGCATGCGAGGCGCAGTACCCGGGCCCCTTCCCGCACCGGGGGCGGGGCGGGTGCGCATGAAGCTGGCGCCAGGCCTCTGGGGGGATGCAGCCGGCGGGACAGGCCGCACCGGAGCTCGGCCCGCACCGCCGTCGACGAGGACGCGCCCGGCGACCTCTTGCACCGTTGCGTTCTCGCTTGCGGCGCGGGCGATCAGGGAGGCTGCGACCAGGAGCACGGATCCCTCGAGCAGTGCCAGCCCCCCGTGCCGGTGCAGGCTCGCCAGCGAGGCGAACGCGCGCCCCTTGCGGGCCAGGGCCAGGACATCGGTCGCCGCAGCCCATGCGGCCCGGTTCCAGCGCGGCAGGCGCGTGCCCGTGAGCGCGGCACGGAGGCCGGGGTCGGTGTGCCAGGCGTCCAGGAGCCCCAGGCTGACGCCGATGAGGTGCGAGATGGCCGGGGCGTCGGCGACCGGTTCGCTCCCGATGCCGGCGAGCACGGCGGCGGCACGGTCTTCATCGCCCTCGGCGAACGCCTCGGCGAACCGCCGCAGGACTGCGAGGGCCTCGGCACGCCGGGTGCCGACCGGGGTGAACAGCATGAGGTTGTGGTGCTCGGTCGCGCGGGCGAGCGCTTCGTCGAGGTCGTCGAGATCGATGTCCTGGTCGGGATTGTCGAGGTCGATCCCCTCGGCTGCGAGCAGCGGCGCGAGGTCCTCCATCATCCGGGCAGCCATGCCGGGGGCGTGGACGACCCCCATCCGGGCCAGCTGCGCAACGAACTCGGGGTCTTCGAACGGCGAGCTCACCCGGTCAACGGTACGCGCCTGGGCTGGCGGGCGGCCACTTGCCGGACCCGAGGAAGACTCCTCGCGGCTGGGGTCCTTGCCTCATGCCGGAAGGCTCCGGGCAGCGGCGTGGTTTTCGGTTGCAGTGGGAGGCTTCGCCGCGATGCTCTGGCCGGTTCCTGTGCCCACGGCGCCCCCGACATCCCCTTGCGTTCGCTGGCTACTTGGGCACGTCCTGGGCGGGGTTGCCCGACTGGGGGTCAGGGCCTGTTGGCGAGGATGTCCGTGCCGAAGGCGTTGAGCCCGGGGGCCCCGGCGTAGCCGAGGCGGGGCAGGGAGAAGAGGTCCTCGATGGTGGCGAGCAGGCTGTAGTGGTTGTAGGGCGTGCTCGAGGTGGTTCCACCCTTGACGAAGGGCGAGAGGACGAGGGCGCCGATGTGCCCGCCGGCGGTGCCGCCGGGCAGGAGCCCGGCGGGTCCGGTGGTGCCGCCGCCGGATTCGTCGAAGGTGATCACGAGCAGTCCGTCCTGCCTGTACGCGGGGGAGGCCAGGATGGCCGGAACGTTCTCCCGGAGCCAGGCGTCGGCGCTTTCCAGCCCGCCCGGGCGGCCGTCGACGCAGGGGCTGTCGTGGCCGTCGTGGCACAGGTTCGGGGTGATGTAGGAGAGGTCGGGGGTGGTGGCGGCGGACTTGAGGTCGCCGGCGAGCTGGGTGAAGGGGACGACGCTGCTCCGGCACTGGGGGGTGGAGGTGATCGACTCGAAGTACACGAAGGGGTTGTGGCGGGTGGCGTACTGATCGCCCGCCTTGGCGCTCTGGTGGTCGTCCTTGGCACCGAGTGGGGGGTGCTCGCACGGGCGCTGCATGTCTTCCATGTAGCCCTTCCAGGTCTTCCCGGCCGCGGTGAGCTGTCCGGCGACGGTGGGGACGGAGGGCGGGTACACGCACCCAGTACCCAGCACCTGCCCGGGGGCGGCGGTCCCGGTCTGCTGGAAGGCGGAGTAGGTGGGGCAGTCGGCCCGGCTCGCCGGGTTCGAGGCCTGCCCGGAGATCTGGGCGAGGTAGTTCCCGGCGGAGTTGTGGGCGATCCCGTAGTACTGGGAGAGCAGCACGCCCTGGGCCCGCAGGGTTTTGGACAGGTACGCGGCCTTCGAGGAGGCGCCCCAGGTTTCGTAGTAGCCCTTGTTCTCGAGGTTGATCACGAACACGTGCCCCACCCTCCCCGGAGAGCCTGCCGAGGACCCGGCCGCGGCTCCGGTCCCCGGGGAGGCCGTTGCCGTTCTCGCCCCCGCGGTAGGGCTCAGGCTGGGGGAGGGGGACTGGCAGCCCGCTGCCGCCAGGGCCAGGGCAGCTGCGACGGCCAGCCCGGCGCAGCGCCGACCCGCGCCCCTGCGTGCAGTCGCACCTGCGGTGTTCCGGATCATCGCTTCCTGCCTTCCCTTCCGCCGGTCCGGGCCGGACCACCTCGGACCGGCCCCGGGCCCGAGTGGACGGCCCTGCCCGTTGGGCCCACTCTGCCAAGCCCGGGCATCCCGAGGCCACACTTGCCGGTACTCGATTCCCGCACCCCGGGGCCCCGCGGGCAGGCCAGCGCATGGTGCGGTACCCGGGCGCCCGCTGCCGCTGCGCGGCCGGCCCGGGGCTGGTCTGCGGCCACAGCCGGGAGCCCGGGCTTCTTAGAGATCCCTTAGACCGGGGCGGCGATCATGGGGCCATGTCCCTTCCCCACTCCCCGATCGGCTCGGACGAGAGAGCAGCCAGCACCTGTTGTGAGGACGGGGGCGCGCCGGACGCGCGGGCCCGTCACGTGTCGGGGGCCTTCAGGAAGGTCCCGGATGCCACTGCCCTGTTCTGGGTGGTCAAGCTGCTCACGACCGCCCTGGGCGAGTCGACCGCGGACTTCCTCGTGAACGGCTTCAACCCCTACCTGGCGGTCGTGGGGTCCTTCCTGGTCTTCGCCGTTGCCCTGGCCCTGCAGTTCCGCGCCCGGCGGTACATCCCGTGGGTCTACTGGCTGGCGGTGACGATGGTCGCCGTGTTCGGGACCATGGCCGCCGACGTCCTGCACGTGGTCCTCGGGGTGCCCTACACGCTCTCCTCGGCCGGGTTCGGGGTTCTCCTCGCGGCCGTGTTCTGGCTCTGGCGCCGCGCGGAGGGGACCCTCTCCGTCCACAGCATCACCAGCGGCCGCCGTGAGGTGTTCTACTGGGCGGCGGTGTGCGCGGCGTTCGCCCTGGGCACCGCGGCCGGGGACCTGCTGGCCTACTCCGCCGGCCTGGGGTTCCTGGGGGCCGGGACGGTGTTCGTTCTGATGTTCGCCGCCCCCGGGGCTGCCAGGGCATCCCTGGGCCTGAACGGGACCCTGGCGTTCTGGGCCTCCTACGTCCTGACCCGCCCGCTGGGGGCCTCGTTCGCGGACTGGACCGGCAAGGGCCCCGACGTCGGCGGCCTCGGATGGGGAGACGGCCCGGTCGCGGCCGTGCTCCTGGCCCTGATCGTCATCCTCGTCGGCCGCCTCCAGCTCAGCCCGCGCACCGGGAGGCGCGCTCCCAGGCCCTCCCGCTGAAACGGAGGAGGGCCGCCGAGGGGACTGGCAAGCCACTGGGCTTGAGGCATGTGAGGAGTCCCCCAGCCTCGGCCCCTACCCTCGGTCGGGTGGGTGTTGTCGAGTCGTTGCCTTCGGCCCGTGCCGGCGTTGCCCGGCTGGGCTATGTTCCG
>NZ_DAIUJO010000182.1:0-4699 GCF_036848755.1 Sinomonas sp.
CCCAGATGGAGCACGAGATCAAGCGCGAACGCGTCACCGACTCCATCGCCAAGCGAAGGGAAGCCGGGAAGGACCTCGGCGGCCGGCCCCGCCGGATCACCGACAGCCAGATCAGAAGCGCCCTCCGCCTCGTCCAAGCCGGCGAACCCGCCGCCCAGGTCGCCCGCGACCTCGGAATGTCCCGCGCAACCTTCTACAGGCGCTCCCGGGCACTCGTCGACCAGCTGTAGTCGGCGCGTCCCCTCAGCGCACTCGGCGGACAGCAGCCCCCTCCGCGTGCCGATGCCAGGACGGCGAGCGGAGGGCCGCGCCCCCGCTGCCCGCGCAGCGCATCCGAGGGGGCTCCTGCAACGGCGGCAGGGACCACGATCCACGCGCCTGCCCAGGCGGGGCGCCGCACGCTGGTAGTTTCATCCCCAGCACGAGGGGCGGACCCCCCCGGAGCTGACCCATACCCGGCCGGAGCACAGGAGGAAAACGTGGCCAAGAACCGCAGCGAGGTCGTCGCCGAGGTGGCAGGCAAGACCGACCTCAGCCAGAACGCCGTCAACCGGGTGCTCGACGCACTGTTCGACATCCTCGCCGGCTCCCTCGCCACCGGCGAGAAGGTCAGCATCCCCGGCTGGCTCGCCGTCGAGCGCACCGAGCGCGCCGCCCGCACCGGCCGCAACCCCCAGACCGGCCAGGAACTCCAGATCCCTGCCGGCTTCGGCGTCAAGATCACGGCCGGATCCAAGCTCAAGGCCGCCGCAGCCAAGTAGCAGCCCGCTCCCAGCCCGGCCAGGGCGTTCGAACCGCCTTCCCCCGGCCAGGCTTCTCCGGTCCTTGCGCCCTTGCCCGCCCGCACCCCCGAAGCCCCCACGGCCTTGACCCACAGGTCCTTCCCAGGGAAACCCTGGGAAGTTCGGCCCTATCGCCGAGCCCAGAGAGCGCGGAGCCTGAGATCAGGTGCACGGGCACTCCGCACACCTCAGCGGCCCCCCAGGAGGTGGCAGAGTCGCGCCCATGCACCCAGGCACGTCCGCAACCCGCTCCGACGGGGACCGATCAGCAGTCCGGGACGGCACAACGGACGCGCCGCTCCCGACCCAAGGACCGCAGACCCAATCGGCCGCGGGCCCTGGTCCCCCGGCATCTCCTGCACTGCAAGGTGAGTCGCCCCTGAGACGAGCATCGCGCGCACCTCAGCGTCGCCCGCGATGGCCAAGAGCGTAGTCGAACTGGGCCGGGGTGGAGTGCCTGGCGTCGGCGGCCGCGGTGATGACGTCGGCAAGGAGGCGCATGGCTCCGATCCTTCCACGGCGCCGTTCAGCGTCAGCTGAAGTCGGCGCACGGAAAGGGGAAGGGTGCCCCGCTTCGGTGTCGGAGGGGCGCCCTTCCCGCTCGGTGGCCTGTGCGGCCTTTACAGCTGGCCTCACTCCCCCATCGGCCGGCCCTGCGGCAGCTCGCGGGCACCCACGGGAGGGAACGGCTCGCCGTTGTTGTACTTGCGCTCGAGTCGGATCACTTCAGTCATGACGGCGTTGTGGATGAACTGCGAGAGCGAGCGCGAACCTTCGGTGACAAGCGTGTGCAGGAGCGCGGCGCGCATGCGGTCGGTGTCCTCGGGATCCTGGTAGAAGCTCACCTTGGGCGGGTACTTCGGCTTGGCCCGAGCCGACTGCCGAGCGGGTGCCGAGCGGGTCGGTTCGGCGGGCGCGGATGTACGGGTCTCAGCCGCTGGCTCGGGTGTTGCTGGCGGGGCGAGGGGGCTCGACCCGGCCAGACTCGACTTGCGAGGTGCGGGGCGTGCGCTCATGCCTTGGCTCCTTCGAGGGTCGTGAGGTGGTCGGCGTAGATCGCGCCGAGCGCCGCGGCGTCGGCGGTCCCCCATTCGTCGAGGCCACGGGCTGCCTCGGTGGCGTCTGCGATCGCAACGCGCTTGGGGACGGGCGGTGCCAGGACGGTTAGGCCCCGTTCCCGGGCAGCGGTGTGCAACTCATCGAGCCAGTACTTGCCGCCGATGGTCTGCTCCTCGTGCTGGTTGACGATGACGCCGGAGATGCGCAGCAAGGGGTTGTAGTACTGGCGCACGCTCTCGATCGTGTTCAGGAGCTGGGCGAGGCCGCTCAAGCTCCACTGCTTGGAGTGGGTGACGATGACGACGCCGTGCGCGGCCGTCAGGCCGTTGATGGTGAGCTGGTCGAGGCTAGGGGCGCAATCGACCAGGATCAGGTCGTAGTCCTGCAGGACGTCGGCCAGGGCCTCGCGCAGCCGGCCCTCGCGGCCGGCGCCTGCAATCACCAGCTCGTCGCGTACGAAGCCCAATGTCTCGCCGCTGGTGGGCACGACGTCAAGTCCCGGCCATACGCCGGGCACAATGACGTCGCGGACTGTCTCCTCAGCTCGCGCGCTGAGCGCATCGGCAAGGCCAGCCTGGTCGTCGGGCACGACGTCGGCGGCCGCAGTAGAGGTGATGTTGCCCTGGGGGTCGAGGTCGACCACGAGCACGCGGGAGCCCCGAAGCACGGCAGCGCGCGCGAGCTGGAAAGCCGTGGTGCTCTTGCCGACACCGCCCTTCTGGTTGCACAGGGCGAGGATTCGAGCTGTCATGATGCCTCCAATGGTGGGAACAGTACTGTTGGGGGCCCGGTGCTGTTGAACGGCTCGGCACCCCGCCCGGCCTAAATGGGCTGGCCGATCGCCCCCACGTCGTATCTGACTCTATTAGTACTGATGCTGGGAATCGTGGCGCAACGCGTGGACGGGTGGCTCGGGCCGAGCGGGCAGAGCGGATTCGCCACGATTCGCGGGGGATCGTGGCCTGGCATTGCCGCTCCTTTTAACTCTCTTGGTACTAACCGAGTTGCCAACTCGGTTAGTACTAACAGTACTTTTATGCCTTTCAGTCGCGAGGCGTGAGCTCGTACGCCCGCATGGTGATGTGGGTGAGTCTGTCTTCCCAAAGGCCCCCGGAGCCGTCATTGCACGGGCGAGCATATACGGGCGCGAGACCTGCTCGACCTTCCCGGTGGCGCTCCTCCGGTAGGATGTCGTACCACTCGACAGTTCTGCCCGGTGTGTTGGCGGTCTTAATTGCCATGTGAATGCCTCTCTTAGCGGCAACAGTACTATTCCGGCTATTCGGTGATAGATCTTCGATATCGGTGGTCCGCGCGACCCATATGAGGGGGGTTCGGTCAACTCGCGCGCTGTTTCATGCCCCAGTGTCGCTGCCGTCGGCTTTTCGCGCCTGGCCCATGCGGCGTAGGCGCCTTCCAGGGCTTCGCGCTCCTCTTGGCTCGGTGGCCGCGTTCTGGAAGCGAAGGCGGCGAGGGTTCTGCGTCTCTTCTCTCCTTCAGTATGAATAGTACTATTGCCGCTACCCTCGCTAAGTAGCAGCAATAGTACTGTTCGGGTCAGGCTGCGTCTTCGGCGTCAGCTGCGGGGTCCGTGATGGCATCAGCGAGAACGGGCAGCCGTTCCTGACCATGGCGTGGATGCTGAGCGGCTCCGAGGCGAGTGCCATCTTGATTGCCTCCAATAGAGGTAACAGTACTATTCATGTTTTTGATCTGGGCTCATTCGGCAGGGGAGAGGGTGGCTGCCGGCTCCCACGGTGAGCGTCTGGCCGTCATCTCCGAGATCGGGGGCGGAGGCGAACCGGTCGGCGGGCGTCGGCTGCGCGGCCGCCGTGCGGATGGTCCGTGACGCTTCTCCTCTCGCTCCCTTCAGCACTAATAGTACTATCAGTGGCATTGGTGGGCAACTGATTTCCTTGATTTTCCTAGGGTTTTCAGAGAATTTCGATGGGTCTGTCCGCACGGCGAACTGCGCAGGCGTCCGCGGAATGAAGCGGTCTAGGAACCCGGGTCGCGATCCCACGGGGGATACCCACAGTGCCGGGCCCCGCGCGCCCAGTGCCTCGTCTTAAGCTCAAGGGCGGTGACCACGGCACCCGGCGGCCCGGGCAGCTCAGGCTCGGACCATGGGGAACCTGGCCGGCTCCGGCTTGTAGCCGTGCTGGGCGAGGCGGACGCGCCAGGGCACAGGCGCGCCGTGGACGGCTGCGAGGGCGGCGCGCTCTGCTTGCTTCTCGAGCACGCGGCGGCGCTCAACGGCTTGTGCCGTGCGGAGGGCCTGCTTGCGCTGCTCGGGGGAGCGCACGGGCTGGCCGTCGCGGGTCCAGCCTGCGAGGCGGTAGCGGAGCCAGCCGCGCACACGGCTTGTGTCCGTCCACGAAGGCGGGCCGTCGTGGGGCCAGCGCGTCCCGTCAGGACGCCAGTCCAGGGCGTGGAGGACATCGCTTGCGCTCCATCCGGCGATGAAGAACGGCCGGAGCACGGCGGCGACGTCGCGCACGCTCAGACAGCCCAGTGCGGGCGCACGGTGGCGGACCTCGGCGGCCGCGGCCCGCCGGGCCATTGTCGTGGCGGGCGTCCGGTGAAGCGGCCATAGTGTGAGCGGGCGGTTCTCGCCTGTGGTGAGTTGGGCGAGGCCCGCTAGGGCCTCGCCACAGAATGGAGCTCGCGGCGCAGCCGCGTCCTTCTGGGTGTTTTCCTCGTGCGTGTGCGGGGGGTTCTTTTCTTTTTTAAGGTGAGAACCGCCTTGGGCGGGAGGGGTCTCAGTCTTATCCACAGCGTCGACGGCCGCGAGGGGGGCCGGCACGCACACGACATAGACGGCGGCCTCGTTGGTTCGCTCGGAGCCGTCCTCTGGC
>NZ_DAIUJO010000183.1:0-4581 GCF_036848755.1 Sinomonas sp.
GCGACCTCCGCCGTGACAGGGCGGCGCGCTAACCAACTGCGCTACAGGGCCTTGTGGTGTCCGAGGCTTCCCTCGCTCACAAGATCTAAATCCTAGCAGACCCGCAGGTCGCGCTCCAAAATCAGATCTTGTACCCCCAACGGGATTCGAACCCGTGCCGCCGCCGTGAAAGGGCGGTGTCCTAGGCCGCTAGACGATGGGGGCCTGAGAACCTCACGAGACTCCCCTTGCGGGGCATCCCAGTCGAAGTGGACGCAGAAAACTATACGGTGTGGCCGCCGTCGCCCACAAATCGCGACGCCTGCGCCGCCGCGAGGCCCGTCCGGCGGCTGCCCGGGGCTGCCCGCGACCGCCCGGGAGGGGCGCGGCTAGCATGACGCCCATGGGCGCGTGGATGGACGAGGACGAGTTCGAGGAGGCGGTCGACGCCGCACTGGCCCGCATCCCGCGGCGGCTCGCCTCCCACATGGACAACGTGGCGGTCTTCATCGAGGACCGCTATCAACCCGGACCCCACGACGACCCCAGCAGAGTGCTTCTGGGCCTCTACGAAGGGATCCCGCTCACCAAGCGGGACTCCTGGTACGCGGCTGGCTCGCTGCCCGACCGGATCACGATCTTCCGCGAACCGCTCCTCGCGATGTGCGACAGCCGCGAGGAGGTCGAGCGCGAGGTGCTCGTGACTGTCGTCCACGAGGTGGCGCACCACTTCGGCATCAGCGACGCGCGGCTCCACGAGCTCGGCTGGGGCTAGCGCTCAAGCCCCGCCCCAACGACACGCCTCAACTCCTGCGACGAAATGACACTCCTGTTGTTTAAGCTACGTCTGTGACCTTTGTTGCAATTGTGACAATTGGTCCGTAGCCTCGTCCGGGGAATGTGTCGAGGCTACGAGGTGTGCATGGAGATGAACGTGAAGTCCGCCGGACGGGCATTCGCCGCAATCGGCGCTGCTGCGGGACTTGTTCTCACGCTCGCCGCGGGCCCCGCCACCGCAGACGATCCCAGCATCCCGACCCCTCAGGAGATCAACGCCGCGAAGGCGAACGCGGACTCGACAGCCGCCGAGGTCACGCGTGTCGAAGGGCTGATCCTTACAGCCCAAGACGCCCTCGCCCACAGCACAACCGACGCCATGCGCGCCAACGACGCCTACAGCATGTCGCTCGTGACCCTCGATCAGCGCCGGACCCAGGCCCAGCAAGCCCGCAGCAAGGCGGATGCCGCCGACGCCGCCGACCAAGCGGCGCGCAAGGCGGTCGGTGCCCTCGCCGCGGAGCTCTACCGAAGCGGCGGGCTCAACCCGAACGTCCAAGCATTCGTCGCCGACAACGGGGGTGCGGTCCTGGATCGGGCCGCGGCGCTGCAATCGATCAACGAGCGACGCACCGATGCCTTCAACTCCGCCCAGCAGGCCGCAGACGCGTCAAAGCAGCTCCGTGACCAAGCCGATCAGGCGGCCCAGGCAGCGGACAACGCCGCCAAAGCCGCGGAGCAGGCGAAATCGGCCGCCGACGCCGCCAACGCGTCATACCAGCAGGCCGTCCAGCAGGCGACTGCGCAGCACACGACGCTCGTGGGGCAGCTCGCAACCCTCCAGAACACGACGGTTGCGCTCGAACAGGAGCGCGTCGCGGGGCTCGAACGGCAGCGCCAGCAGCAGCAGTACGCCGCCCTTCTCGCCGCGTCGACCAACGCCTCTTCCAGCACCGCGCCACAGGCGCAGAACCCAGCACAGGCGGCGCAGGCCCAAACACAGACGACGGCGAGCGGAAACTCCGCCAGCGGCTCGCCGGTCACCGCATCGGGCAACAACGCGAGCCAATCGACGTCGCCCCTGCAGCCGGCATCCAACGGCCAGCCTTCTCCGCTCGCCCCGGCGCCCGCCCCCGCCCCTGCCCCGGCACCCGCCCCTGCTCCGGCGCCCGCCCCTGCTCCGGCACCAGCGCCAGCACCCGCGCCTGCTCCGGCACCGGCGCCAGCGCCAGCACCCGCGCCTGCTCCGGCACCGGCGCCAGCGCCAGCACCCGCGCCAGCCCCCCAACCCACGGGTTCCGGCATCCAGGCGGCCATCAACGTCGCGATGTCCAAGGTCGGGGCGCCCAACTACTACCTGTGGGGCGGCACCGGACCGACCGGCTTCGACTGCTCGGGGCTCGTCTGGTACTCGTTCAACGCGGCTGGCATCTGGGTCCCGCGAACGGCAACCGAGCAGTACGACTCCGCTCCCGTCCATGTTCCGCTCTCCGCGGCCCAGCCCGGCGATCTCGTGGTCTTCGGCACGGCCGGCAGCTTTTACCACGTGGGCATCTACATCGGCAACGGTCAGATCGTGAACGCGCTGAACCCGACCGATGGGATCACAGTGACGCCGCTCGCCTGGATGTCGGGAGTCTGGCCGACCGTGGCCCGCTACTAGCGCCTACCCCGTCACGCCAGCTCCTAGGGGTCGCGCCAGCTCTCAGGGATCGCGCCAGCTCTCACAGGTCGCGCCAGCTCCTACGTCGTCAGCATCGGCCCGAACTTGGATCGATCGGCGAGACGCGCATCTTCGTGGTCAGGAACAACCATGACCGGGCCCTTCGCGTGGTGAAGCACACCATCGGTCGTCGAGCCCAGGAGCATGCCGGCGAAGCCGCCGTGCCCGCGGGTTCCGACGACGAGGAGCTCGACCGAGCGGCTCGCCTCCACGAGGACGTCGACGGGGGCGCCATCCACGAGGCTCGTCTGTACCTCGAGGTCAGGGAAATGGCTCTGGAGCCACGCCGTCCCTGCCTTGAGCTGCGTCTGGATGTCCCGGAAGAGCTGCTCCCGGTCGACGGGTGCTGGAACCCACGCGAGGCTCCCGCTGAACTGCGGCACCGCACACACGACTCGCAGCGGGACGCCGAGCAGCATCGCTTCCTCCGCGGCCACCAGCACGGCCGCACGGGCCTGCTCTGAACCGTCCACTCCGACGGCCACGACGGGCTCTACGCCCTTCGGGCTCTCCTGAGCGTCCTCTTCACGGACCCGCCGATCGCCGACCCGCTCACCCAGCCGCTCTGCAAACCGCAACGGGACCGTCACGGTCGTGCACTTCGCGTGGGCCGGGAGGGCGCTGCTCACCGATCCGAGGAGGCGGCCCACGAAGCCGCCGCGGCCGCGCGTCCCGAAGACCAAGAGCTCGGCCGTCTCCGAGAACTGCAGCAGCACGCCAGCAGCGTCGCCGCTCTCGACGGACGAGGTGATCTCGACGTCGTCGTACCCCTCGAGGGAATCGACCGCTTCCTTGAGGACTGCCTTCGCACCCTCTTGGATGACGGTGTCGTCGATGGTCGAGTATCCGCCGTCGAGCCCCGAGGCCGCGAAGATGGGGACGCTGTACGCAGTGACGACGTGGAGCGGGCGCCTCCGCCGCTGCGCCTCCTTCGCCGCCCAGATCAGCGCGCAGCGGCCGTGATCCGAGCCGTCCACTCCGACGACTATGCCGGTCGGAAGCGCAGCGTCTCCGCCGAGGCTCTGGCCGGTCTCCCGTTCGGGCTGGTCTGCCATGGCGTCCTCCTCGTCCCTGAGCCGCAACGGGCCCTCTGAGGCGAAATCGCCCCTTAATGGACAATGGTGGTCGGTTTACAGGGCTGGTCAAGCTCCGACGGCGGCGGGCCGGACCCGAGGCCCTCCCACCTGCGGGACGGGCCTACCGATGAGTCCCGAATCCGGGTAGTCTTCCGAAGGTGCTTCCCCGGGGGACGACGCACGCAAGTCCTTTTGCCCGCCAAACGGAGGAGAGTCGGCCTGTGTCCAGATCGCTGTCGACCACGTCGGAGTCCACGACTGCGGTCGTGATCGGCACGGGCCTCTCGGGTCTCGCGGTGGCGGGCGAGCTGAGCCGGCGAGGCGTCGAGACTGTGACGGTGCACGGCTTCGAGTCCGGTGCCCCGAGCACGATGACCACGGCGCTGCGGGTCGCGGACCTCTCCTCCGACGACTCTGCCGAGTACCTCCAAGTCATGCGCCACTTGCGCAATCACGTCACGAGCCTCGGCCTCGACGTGAGGACGGACGTGAGCGCCCAGCACCTCGCGCTCGTCGAACAGCCTCAGGGCAACGCCCAGTTGCGGTGGGCGGTGCGCACCGAGAACGGAGTGATCTTCGCCGACGCCGTCGTGCTCACCCGCTGCGCGCACAACCAGTTCCGCCGGTTTCTCGCGGACCTGGGGTTCTCGCTCGGCGAGACACTCGTGCAGGAGCTTGCGGGAATCGGCCTCTACCTCATCGGAGTCGCCGAGCTGTCGTCCCCGTCGACGCGCGAGCTGCTCCGGCAGGCGAAGGCAGTCGGCAAGGCCGTTGCGGCCGTTTCCGGCCGTCTCTCAAGCGGGCTTGTCGCCGCCCTCTGAGTCCTCGGGCTCGCCGTCGGCCGCTCGACGAGCCAGCACGGCCCAAGCGATGAGAAGCGCGACCCCGAGTATCCCGAAGACGATGAAGATCCACGTGAGCGGATTGCCCGGAGCCTGGGGTGGCGCAGGGGGCGTCTGGGTCGCCCCCGGGGCCGCTGGCTGCATCCCGGGCACGGCGGGGCCGCTTGCGGGCGCGGACGGCGCG
>NZ_DAIUJO010000184.1:0-4411 GCF_036848755.1 Sinomonas sp.
AACATCGGCTGGATGGGGACGTACCAGGCGCTCATCATCCCGGACATCTCGTTCGCCCTCCCGCTCACCGTGTACACGCTCACCTCGTTCTTCCGCGAAATGCCGTGGGAGCTTGAGGAATCCGCGCGCATCGACGGGTGCACCCAGGGTCAGGCGTTCCGCAAGGTCATCCTGCCCCTCGCCGCCCCGGCGACGTTCACCACAGCGATCCTCGCCTTCATCTCCGCCTGGAACGAGTTCCTCATTGCGAGCCAGCTCTCCTCCGACCAGACGAAGACGGTCACCGTGGCCATCGCGTCCTTCGCCGGATCCCAGCCGCACGTCGAGCCGTATACCGCCGTCATGGCGGCGGGAACGATCGTCACGATCCCGCTCGTGATCCTTGTGCTGGCCTTCCAGCGGAAGATCGTCGCGGGCCTCACGGCCGGCGCGGTGAAGTGACGGAGGATCACAACAACCGGCCTTGGCATCCGTTCGCGGTCGGAGGAGAGGCGTACCGCCGCTCCTCCGGCCCGCGGAAGGCCGTGGTCGAACAGTTCGAACTCTTCATCGGCATCCTGGGCTTCTGGGCCCTCGTCCTGCTCGTCGTCACGGTGTGGCTCGAGCTGACGGGGCAGCCCGCTCTGTGGTGGGCGCTCGGGCTCGCTGCTGTGCTCGTAGCAATCGCGGGGGTGTGGGCGCTGAGGCGTAAGGTGCTGCGAGGGCACACGCACGACGCCGAGATGTAGCGATGCTTTGCCGTAGGCGCGATGCACTAGCGGTCTGTGCCCTCGCCAGCGCTGGGGCTGGGTCAATTCGGAGGGAACATGGTCGGGATCGAGGACGTGGCAGCCGCGGCTGGGGTGTCGACGGCAACGGTCTCGAGGGCGATCCGCGGACTTCCCCGGGTGTCTCCGCGGACCCGCGCCAAGATCTTGGCGACCGCCAAGGAACTCGGGTACGTGCCGTCGTCGGCCGCGTCGCAGTTGGCAAGCGGCAAGACCCGCACCATCGGCGTGCTTGCCCCCTACGTGGACCGATGGTTCTTCGGGAAGGCGATCGACGGCGTCGACCGTGAACTGCATGGGCGGGGATACAACCTCTCTCTCTTCAACCTCGGCGGGCGCACGCAGCCGCGCGAGAGGCTGTTCAGCAAGGCCATGGTGCAGAAGCAGATCGACGCGCTCCTGCTGCTCTGCATGTACCTGCACGAGGAGGAGATCGACGACCTCCACGCGATCGATATGCCGCTCGTCGTCGTCGGGGGACCGGTACCGGGGCTATCGAACGTAGGAATCGACGATTATCAGGCCGCCCGGACCATCACGGAGCACCTCATCGACCTCGGCCACCGGCACATTGCGCTCCTCCACGGGCAGGACGACTCGGATCTGAACTTCAGCGTCCCCCGGATCCGGGTTGAGGGTTTCCACGACGCGGTGCACCAGGCGGGCCTGGAATTCGACCCGGACTTCGCCCTGTTCGGGAACTTCACCGTCGAGAGCGGCGTCGAGGCCATGCGGCGGTTCCTGGAACGGCCCGCGCCACGCCCCACCGCGATCGTGTGCGCGAGCGACGAGATGGCGCTCGGGCTCATGTTCGAGGCCCGGCGCCACGGCATCCGCATTCCAGAGGATCTCTCCGTGGTCGGGATCGACGGACACGAGATGGGCGCCGCCGTTGGGCTGACGACCGTCTGGCAGGATCCGACAGCCCAGGCGCGCCGAGGCACCCAGATGCTGCTCTCCGAGCTGGGCGGAGACGAGGGCGCCGTCCATCCGGAGAAGGCGGAACAGCGGCTCATTGTGCGCGAGTCCACGGCTCCGCCCCGCCAGTGAGCGCGAGTCGGCGGCCCTGCCCTCCCCTTTTCGTCTCGGGTACGCCAACGCTCGCCCGGTTTCGTCTCGGGTACGCCAACACGCGCCCGGTTTCGTCTCGGGTACGCCAACGCGCGCATATCTGTACCCGAAACTCCCTCTGGGGGAGTTTGGTGTACCCGAGACGTCAGGAGGCGCGGGCTAGCTGGCGGATCGGGATCCAGCGGGACGCGAGCCGCCGATAGGCGGCTGCGGCTCCGGTCAGATCGCCCTCGGCAAGGCACTCGATGCCCAGCCGCACGTCGAGGCACGATTCGTCAGGGAACACCCGATCGGCGACGCGCCCATAGTCGAGCTCGATGACGGAGTCCGGGTGGAACTGCTCGAGCCACTCCGTGAGGGAGGTGAGCTCGTCGAGCATGCTCATGTCTGGCGCGGCGAGGGCGAGATTTGCGACGGCGAAGCGGGCCCGACCGATGGCCTTGGCCCACGGGGCAACGATGCGCACGGTTCGCACGTGTTCGCCGTCCTCGACGACCTCGGTGGGGTCCGATTCCTGGAAGAGGACGAACCAGCTGAACGGAATTCCCCAGAGGGATTCGCGCGTGTTGATGCGAGGGCTGGCCGTTTCGGCGGCGATGCGATCCACCCGTCGCTGGTGCCGCTCGCGAGCCTCCTCGGGGAGCATGAGCTCGGCGAGGATGCGCGGAGCGCTGCTGATGACCGATTCGGCCGCGAGGCCCGAACGGAGTACGAGCTGGCTCGGGCAGTAGAGGGTTGTGCCGTTCACGGTCAGGGCCCGAGTGAATTCCGCCCCGTCCGGAGGGAACGGATCCCCTGCTCCGCTCACGATGCGGTCGAGGGTCGCATCTGTCTCCGCAGCATCGAGGTCCTCCCGGCCGCCCCTCCCCAGCAATCCCGCTTCGATGCGCTCGCGTTCCTTGGGGCCGAACGCCTCGAGGGGCTCGTAGATGCGGAGATGGGACGAGAGGGGCCTCGAGACGGGGCCGTGCGCGTCACTCATGCCCGGATACCAGCCTCGGACCGCTGCTCACGCGCCGTCCGCAAGCTCCACCACCACGGGAGCGTGGTCGGAGGCGCCCTTGCCCTTGCGTTCTTCGCGGTCGATGTGAGCCCCGACGACGCGGGCTTCGAGGGCAGGGGAGGCGAGGATGAAGTCGATGCGCATGCCCTCTTTCTTGGGGAAGCGCAGCTGCTTGTAGTCCCAGTACGTGTACACGCCGGGGCCGGGGGTGTAAGCGCGCGCGGCGTCGGTGAAGCCGCTTCGCTCGAACGAATGGAACGCCTCGCGCTCGGGCTCGCTCACGTGGGTGAGGCCCTCGGAGCGGAAGTAGTCGATGTCCCACACGTCCTCATCTCGTGGGGCGATGTTCCAGTCCCCGACCAGGGCGATCTGGGCGAGCGGGTCTTGGGCGACCCACTCCGACGCGTGCTTGTTGAGCGTGGCGAGCCATTCGAGCTTGTACGGCATGTGCTCGTCGTCGAGGGCCCGGCCGTTGGGCACGTAGAGGCTCCACACGCGCACCCCGCCGCAGGTCGCCCCGATCGCCCTGGCCTCCTGCTCCGCCTCCACGCCGCCTTTGCCGAACGTCGGCTGGTCAGGGAACGTCCGCTCGACGTCCTCGAGCCCCACGCGCGAGGCGATGGCGACGCCGTTCCACTGGCTGAGGCCGAAGTGCGCCACCTCGTAGCCGTTGCGCTCGAAGAGCTCCCACGGGAAGTTGTCGTCTCGGCACTTCGTCTCCTGGAGAGCGAGCACATCCACTCCGCTGCGCAGCAGCCAGCTCTCCACGCGGTCGGCGCGGGCACGGAGGGAGTTCACGTTCCAGGTGGCGATCTTCACGCAGCCCACGCTATCAACGCCGCGCCCTCGGCGCGACGGAGTTCTACTTGGTCCAGGCCGCTGCGCCCTCCTGCCACCAGGTGTCGAAGCGGGTGACCGGCACGGAGCGCTTGTGCCGGGTCAGGAGATAGCGCTTCTCGATGGACTCCGCGACCTCGTCCGGGACATCGCGGCCCTCGAGGTAGTCGTCGATCTCCTCGTACGTGATGCCGAGCTCGTGCTCATCGTGGCGGCCGGGCTGGAGGTCAAGTAGGTCCGCCGTCGGGATCTTCTGCCAGATGCGCTCCGGGGCGCCGAGGTACTGGAGGACCTGCCGGTTCTGACGCTTGTTGAGCCCGAAGAGCGGGAGGATGTCTGCGCCGCCGTCGCCGTACTTTGTGAAGAAGCCGGTCACCGACTCGGCGCCGTGGTCGGTGCCGATGACCAGGAGGTTGCGCTCGCCGGCGATCATGTACTGCGCGATCATGCGGGCACGGGCCTTCGTGTTGCCGCGCGTGAAGTCGCTCAGCTCCTTGTCCGAGGTCCGCTCGTACTCCTGCTCGAATCCGTCCACCGCCGGCTTGACGTTGAACGTCAGCTCCGTCTTCGCCTTGACGAACTCCAAGGCCGCGCGGGCGTCCTCCTCGTCGTGCTGCACTCCGTGGGGGAGGCGCACGGCCACGAAGTCAGCCTCGACACCGTCCTCTGCGAGGGACTCGACCGCGAGCTGCGCGAGCCGTCCCGCGAGCGAGGAGTCGAGCCCTCCGCTGAT
>NZ_DAIUJO010000185.1:0-4385 GCF_036848755.1 Sinomonas sp.
GCGCCGAGCTCGAGGCCGGGCACGGGCTGCGCATCGTGCGCGGCATCCACGCCGAGCGCGGCTACCACCCCAAGGAGCGCGAACGCGCCGCAGCCAAGGGCGCCCCCGAGCTGGACCGTGAGACGCTCCAGCGCGCCGTCCGCGCGGCGTCCACTGCGAGCCTGGACGAGGCAGAGTTCGTGTGCCGCCTGCGCCGCACCGGCGTCCTCGTCCGGCCCCGCTACGCGAAGGACGAGAAGACATCGGTCGTGGGCTACTCGGTCGCCCTCAAGCCGGCGAGCAGGGGCGAGCGGCCGGTGTGGTTCGGCGGGGGAAGGATCGCCCGGGACCTGACCCTCCCCAGGCTCCGCGAGGGCTGGGACACCGGCGACGGGACGGGGGCCGCGGCGCTGGCCGAGTGGCAGGCCGCCGCGGCCGGCAAGCGCGTCACGGCCCCAGGGCGTGAGGTGCGCGAGCCCACCGCCGAGGAGTGGCAGAGGCACACCGCGGAGGTCGGGGCACTGTGCGGGCGGCTCAGGGACGTCCCCCTGGACGACCATGCACTCTGGGCCCAGGCCGCCCGCGAAACCTCCGGGGCCTTCGCGGCGTGGAGCCTGTGCACTGAACCGGTGCCGGGGCCGCTGGCCGAGACCGCGAAAGCCCTGGCCCGCACCGCGCAGCTGCGCCGCTTCCCGCCCCGGGCCGGGCACGCGCCCCTGCCGAGTGCGAAGGGCGCGGGCATGCTCCTGATGCAGACCGCCGTCGGGCCCTCCACAGCAGCAGGCCACGCCCTGCTCCTGGCCCAGCTGCGCAGCACGATGCGCGCGGTCTTCGAGATGCACCGGGCGGCCGGAAGGCTCCGGGACGCCGAGCGCATCCGGGCCGCCGCCGTGGAGAAGCTCGCCGCCGTCCGCGGGGACCTGCAGGCGCTGAAGGAACAGCACCGCTCGGCCCAGCACGTGGAACCCAGCGGCCCACGCCGGGAGGCGCCCCCGGGCCCGGAAGGCGAGCTGGAGGAGATCCGGCGCCTGGTCGCCCAGTCGTTCCCGACCGCGCCGACCCCGGGAGCCCGGACCGCCCCCGCGGAGGCACGCGTCACCCGGAAGCCGCCCGGCAGGGACAGGGACCAAGGAATCAGCCGCTGACGGGCTTCCCTCGGCCGTGTCTCAGGGAATTCTTGAGAGGCAGGCGTCAGCGCCAGCGGCGCAGCTGCGCCGCGCTTCAACGACCCCGCCGACGTTCGCAGAATATTGTGGCCGGTGGGACCGGGGCATGGCTCGCGGGTGCCTTCGGTGAACCGTTGGATCTCTGCGTCGTCCTTCCGGCTGCAGGCATGAGCTGAATCCTTGTCGGATCGGACCCTCCACCAGAGCCAGGGCGATTCACCGTTGTCTGCCCGTACTTGGGTGAAGGGAATCGTGCTGGCCTCGGTCGTTTTCTGCGAGAATCAGCCCAGGCACCGTTTGGGGCTCCGTGGTATCCGGGGCCGCCGTATCGACCGGAGGAGGGAGGAGTCCGATGCGCCCATCTGCCGCGTTCGAGGCCAAGCGAGCCGCGGTGCGGGAGGCCTCCTTGCGCCATAGGGCGGGGAATGCGCGGGTGTTCGGCTCTGTCCTGCACGGCACCGACCGCGATGGGTCAGACCTGGACCTGCTCGTGGACGCCCAGCCCGGAGCGACCCTGTTCGACCTCGGCGCGCTCCAGGACGAGCTCGAGGAACTCCTCGGCGTCCATGTTGACGTCCTCACCCCCGGGGACCTCCCGCCGCGTTTCCGGGCCCGGGTCCTGGCCGAGGCCCGCCCCGTATGAGCACCGAGGTGAACCGGCTCGGGGACTGGCTGGACCACATCAGGCAGGCCGCCGCCGATGCCGTCGAATTCACCGCCGGAACCGACCGGGAGGGATTCTCCCGGGATCGGCGCACCCAGCAGGCGGTGACCATGAGCCTGGTCATCATCGGCGAGGCCGCCACGAAGATCATGGACGCCTGCCCCGAGTATGCCCGGGCCCACCCCGAGGTGCCCTGGCGTGCGATGCGCGGGATGCGCAATCGGATCGCCCATGGCTACTTCGAGATAGACCTCGACCTCGTCTGGGACACGGTGGCCACAGCACTCCCAGACCTCCTCTCACAGCTGGGCGCAGTCGGCATCACTCCCGACCCGCGACCTGCTCCCGGCGCCGAGCCGGGCGGCAGAGACCGGTAGGCCTGCTTCGGCAACCGCTCCGCGTTCGCTGCCGCCGCCTTTGGCGACTCGGGCCGCCCGGATGCCCAGCACCCGGCGGCATGCTCGTTGTCCGCTCGCCGCACGCCCTCCGGACTGGGTGGCGGCCTGCCGGTGCCGACCATTCGAGCAGTTCGGCCGCGGCTGCGATGAGCGTGGTCCGCGCGAGTGCGCCGTCGTCCCTAAGCAAATGCGGAACGAAACTTGGAAAGTCGGCGGCGACACGCCGCACAACTTCCCTTTCCTTTTATCTAAGTTCCTACAGGATGGCAGCATGACACCGACGAAGAAGCGCATGGGCAGGCCTAGCCTTGGCCCCCGCGACGCCTTCAACGTAAAGCTGTCCCCCGAAGACGGCCGAGTCATCAGGATGCTGGCAGAAGTCCAAGGCCGGTCTTACCAGGATGTCCTTGAACCTCTCATTTCCGCGGCGATTGCTCAGATAGACCTCGAGCAGATCCTCGATCATGCTGCAGGGCAGGAGGCGCTGCCTATCGCGCGGGCCTCTTAAAAGAGTGAGGGCCCGCACTTGGCGGGCCCTCTAATAAGCCTTCCATCACCCCTAGCTTGGCGGCGACCCGGTGATGGATCCGAAACCCTCCCTTGCGGGTGGGTCCCTTCGTTGCACCCTCTGACTTCGAGGAGCTGTCTCTATGGTAGCCGAGGCTGCCGATCTGGCAATCGCATTGACCGGCCTCCCGGGCGTGTCCCGCCCGGAACGGGCGGTGGGGCAGGCCCCGCTGCCCTACGAGCACCGGCGGGCGTGGGCGCTGGCGCCGTTGATCGCGGGGCGGCCGGCATACCGTTCGGGGCGGTGGGTTCGGGGGAAGTTCGGCTACCCGGGCTCTCCCCGTAAACTCACAGGCTCCCTGCCGGAGGCGCCGGCTGCCGTGCTGGTGCACGGGGCGGACGGGTCGGTGGCCACGCTGTGCCTTGACCTGGACACCTCGGCTGCCGCACAGGCGGTGGTGGACGGGGACGCAGTGCGACTGGGCGCGCTCTTGACCGGGTGTGGGCTGCGCTGGGTGGAGGATGTCTCTCCCAGCGGGGGCCGGCACCTGTATGTGCCACTGGCCGAGCGGATGGAGGGGGCGCAGGCCCGGGAGCTGGTGGAGGCGCTGGCCCGCCTGGCGCCGAGCCTGGATGCCGGCCCGCACCGGAACGCCTCAACGGGGTGCGTCCGTGTGCCGGGGTCGGTGCACAAGCGGGGCGGGCACCAGGAGCTCGTCACTCCCCTGCCGGTGGCGTACGAGGTGCTGCGGCGCCGTAACGCCCCGGAGACCGTGGAGCGGCTGCGCCGGGCGCTGGCCCCGGAGCTCCGGCGGAACCGGGAGGAGGCCGCCCGCCGCGTCGGCACCGCCCCCGCTCCCCCATCCGGCACAGAGCAGAGCATCAGACCTGCCACGACCGAGCGATGGACAGGCGGGTGGAAGTCTCCGCTGCGGGCGGTCGCCGAGACGGGCCTGTACGACACGACGCGCTACCGGTCGGCGTCGGAGGCGCGGATGGCGGTGCTGAACCACCTCGCGGCCTGCGGGTGGACCCTTCCCCAGGTCCGGGGCGAGCTGGGAGGCCAGTTCCCCGGCCTGGCGGCCCTGTACCAGTCGAGGTCCCAGCTCGAGCGGCTGCTGGAGCGCGAGTGGGCCAAGGCGCTCGAATTCACCGCCAACAGCGCCGGGAAGAGGAGTACCCGTAAAAGCGACACAAGCCCTCCTGAACCCACCGGGGGGGCAAAAGCCTCGGCCGCCTCGGTCCACCAGTTGGTGAACGATCTGGAGAATGTCCTCTACGTGGTGCTCGATGCTAGGTTCCATTCTCTTGGGCGGGAGGGGATCGGTCTGAGGTTCCTTCTGCGTGGGGTGCTGGCGTATATGAGGACCATGGAGACCAATGTCCTGGACGTTGGCTGCCGCACGTTCGCCCTGGCCCTTGGCCGGCACCACGGCACCGTCGCCCGGCTGCTGCGCCGGCTCGCCGAGCTATCCGACGGGATGGTCACCAAGATCGCCGACGCCCGCCACCGCAACGCCGACGTGTACCTCATCGAACTGCCCGAGCAGCACCGAAAGACAGCACGGGAGTTGACCTGGCGCGCCGGCAAGATCCACGCCGTCAGGCCAGTGTTCCGCGCCCTGGGGCCCGCTGCGGCCTTGGCCTACGAGGCCGTCGAGCGTTCCCGCC
>NZ_DAIUJO010000186.1:0-864 GCF_036848755.1 Sinomonas sp.
GCCCGAGTCGCCTGCCCGACGTGCCGTCAGTGACGTGATCGAGGACACTCTGAACGTGCTCGTTCCTGATTTCACTCTGGGCTCGGAACCGTGTAAAGTCTCATGTCGTTGCGGGGGACGCAGCGAGGCCCACAGGAAGTCATCATGGGCTCCTTGGCACGTCGAGATCCCGCTCACGAAAACTGCGCCTCTAGCTCAATTGGCAGAGCAATTGACTCTTAATCAATGGGTTCCGGGTTCGAGTCCCGGGGGGCGCACAGCAACCCCTTCCTGATCTGCGGAAACGCAGATCAGGAAGGGGTTTCTTCGTGTCTGGACGGGTCGGCAACCCACAGAATCACCCACTTTCAGCATCTCCAATCCTCTGGCTCTGGGCCGTTCTTCCAGGTCGACGCATCGAGGGAGGCATGTGCGGTGCCCGACCAGGCTGCCCGCCGGCATCATGCTGGCCGAGGACTGGTGGCCCCTCCGGGGACGCGGGCCAGCGCATAGCATGGTGGACGTGGTGGACGCGCGCCATGCCAGCTGAACGGCTGGCCCTCAGAGCCGTCACCCGGATCTTCCCCTCGGGGGACGGGATCCGCGGTGTGGACCTCGACGTCCTCCCCGGCCAGGTCCACGCGCTGGTCGGCCTCAATGGAGCGGGGAAGACGACCCTCCTGCGACTCGCCCTCGGCATGCTTCGTCCCCGGTCCGGCGAAGTCCGCATCGAGGGCACGCCCCTCGAGCGCGCCCGGCCTGCACAGCTGGCCGGGGTCGGCCAGCTCATTGACGCTCCCCTCGCCTACGGAGAGCTCGACGTCCGGACCAACCTCGCGCTCGCGGCGCGCCTCCACGGCGTCGAGCCCGCCCGGGCGGCGAAGC
>NZ_DAIUJO010000186.1:874-4355 GCF_036848755.1 Sinomonas sp.
CCCCGCCCCCCCGCGCCCCCCCCCCCCCCCCCCGGGCGGCGCACCCCGCCCGGGGGCCGGAGCTCGTCCACGCCGCCCTCGCCGAGCTCGGCCTTGAGGCGCTCGCCGCGAGGCGTGCTCGGACACTGTCACTCGGAAACCGCCAGCGGCTCGGCCTCGCCGCGGTCCTCCTGCACGGCCCGCGGCTCATCGTTCTCGACGAGCCCACGAACTCCCTCGACCCCCGCGGGATCATCCTGCTTCGGGAGACGCTGCTGCGGCGAGCCGCCGAGGGCGCCGGCGTCCTCGTCTCGAGCCATCACCTTGACGAGGTGGCCCGGATCGCGGACCGCATCTCCCTCCTCAATGCGGGGCGGCTCATCGGAACGCTCGCAACCGGCCACGCCGACCTCGAGCGGGCATTCTTCGACGCCGTGTATGCCGACGACGAGAGACGGCTCGGGGCGGGCGGCATGGAGCCATGAGTCTGCCCTTCCTTGGCGCGGCCATCGCCGTCGAGACGCGCAAGGCGGCAGCGAGCCGGACGCTGTGGGCGACCATGGTCCTGGTCGCCTCCGGCATCGCGATCCTCTCTGGAGCCTTCGCGCTCGCGCGCGCGGACGGTTCCGGCATCGTCGCCGCGAAGCTCGCGCTGCTCGTTCACGGCTCCGGGTGGGCGGGCTTCATCGAGATCGCCGAGCAGATCACCGCCGCTGGGGTACTCCTCGCCTTCGGCATCGGCATGACCTGGATACTCGGCCGGGAATTCCTCGACCACACCGTATCCGGCCTGTTCGCCCTCCCCGTGCCGCTGCGGTCGATCGCCCTCGCAAAGCTCGTCGTCGCCCTCTCGTGGTGTGCGCTCGTGACGCTGTTCACGGTGGCTTCTCTCGCCGTCGTAGGCCTCGCGCTGGGATTCGGCCTGCCCGAGGGCGACGCGCTCCTCGCGCTCGCCCGGGAGGCCGCGCTCTGCCTGCTCACGGCGCTGCTCTCGGTGCCGTGCGCTTGGGCCGTGACCCTCTCGCGCGGGCTCCTCGCGGGGATCGGCACGGCCGTGGGGCTGGTCGTCTCGGCCCAGGTGGCGGTCGTCGCGGGGATCGGTGAATGGTGGCCCGGATCTGCGCCCGCGCTGTGGGCCGTCCAGCCGGATGCGATCCCGGCAGGCGCGCTCGCGCTCGTCGCCGTGGTGCCGCTCGTGTTCGGAGCTCTCACGGTCGCCGCGTGGTCGCGGCTCGAGCTCGACCGCTAGCCGGTCCCCTAGCGCTTGTCCCGAGGGGGCGCCGTCGAAGCCCGAAGGACCAGTTCCGGCTCACTGCTGCGATCAACCACGAAGCCCGCCGGAGTGGCCTGCCGACCCAGGCATTGCCAGCAAGGCCGATGCGCTGTCAGCCTGATCTCATCAGATTGGGCCGTGAGGCTCGTCGCGGTCAGGAGGTCACGATGATCACTGCAACCATGGCCGTCGCCACCATTCCGGTCACGGACCTGGAGAAAGCCAAGCGCTTCTACGGTGAGACCCTCGGCCTGACGCAGCTGTGGGAGAATCCGGCGTCCGTTCGCTACCGCTGCGGCGAGCACAGCGAGCTGTCCGTGTTCAAACGGCCGGCTCTCGAAACTGTCCACACCCTCGCTCATTTCGAGGTGGAGGACCTCCAAAGGACGGTCGAGGATCTCGAATCAAAGGGAGTCGTCTTCCTCGACTATTCAGAGGGGCCCCTCAAGACAAGCAGGCACATCGCGCAGATTGGGCCCGCGCTGGGCGCGTGGTTCAAGGACCCGGATGGAAACACTCTGGGGCTGAGGCAGGGCTGAGGGCGCGACGGCGCGCCGGGCGCCGCGACCAGCCGTTCGCCGGCCGTTCATCGGATCTTCCGGTAGTCCCTGCCTGGGGCGGGGTAGCCGACTGGTGAAGGTCGAGAAAGGGTCCACAGAGGGAGAAGAAATGCGAGATGCGGCGATGGGGGAGAGGGTGCGGTCGTGCCACGAGCTCCTGCCGGGTGCGGAGATCGAGGCGCGAGTGCGGGGCGAGAAGCACTTCGAAGGGCAAGTCGACACGGCCCACCCGAAGATGGGCCTGTTCTGGGCCGTGGACAAGGTGGGTGTGCGGAAGCTCATCGAGCTCGACGCGTACGAGGTCTACCGTATCCCCGCGGCCTCGGACTCCTCGTCCGATTGTTCCTGAAGGCCCGTCGTCCGATCTAGACCGCCGGGGGCTGCTCTCTGCTGAAGCGCCACCGCGACCGTCTACCATCGAGAGGGAGGAAGAAGGTGCGGGAATGTCCATCAAGGACCAGTTGCAGGCCGACGTCGTGAAGCACATGAAGGACGGCGACAGGATTGCCCTCCAGACTGTCCGCAACGTCCTCGGCGAGATCGAGACCCGCGAGAAGTCCGGCAAGACCCCGACTGCCCTCGATGATGCCCAGCTGACGAGCCTGCTCCAGAAGGAGGCAGCCAAGCGGCGTGAAACCGCTGCCATCTACAACAACGCAGGGGAGCAGGACCGCGCCGACCGCGAGCTCGCCGAGGCCATGGTTATCGAGGCATACCTGCCTCAGGCGCTCTCGCACGAAGAAGTCGAGGCGATCGTCGACGACGTCATCGCTGGCCTCAAATCCGCTGGCTTGGAACCGAGTGTGCGCCAGATGGGGCAGGTCATGAAGCCGGTCACCGCGGAGGTTGCGGGACGATTCGACGGAAAGACGGTCAGCGAGATCGTGCGCGCCAAGCTCGCCCTCCAGTAGTCCCCTTCAAGCAGCGCGCGCAGTACGCCCCTTCAAGCAGCGCGTCATCCTGCCCAAGTCTCGCCCTGCTCAAGTCGCGCCATCTGGGCCTCTGCCTCGTCGTCGCTGAGTCCGGCGCGGGTCAGGTCCTCGAGGTCGCGCTCGTGGGAACGCAACGCCGGGGGGTCGCTGCGGCTACGCCCGTTACGCGGGCGCGAGGGCCATCTGCCCAACGGCTCCCGTGGGGTTCCGATGGGTGGTTCTGCGGGGTTGGGGCGCGAGGCCATGGGTTCTCCCTGACAGCTTTGGGACCAGCCCGCCCGGGTTGCTGGCCCCCAGGGTCGATCAGTGGGGTGAGGGCGTGCAGCGGCGTTCGCCCCGGCTCCGAGGCGGGCCCATGATCAGGGTCCCGCTGCGGGCCGCACCTTCCAAGGGCAGAAGGTCCCGTGCCGAGGGACCGAAGCCCCGTGCCGAGGGACGGAAGTCCCTTCACCGCGGTGCCCGGGAGGCGGAGAGTGTTCTGCGAGAGGGAGGGACACACGATGACTGTCGAGGCATGCTGGGACTCGCTGGGCGGGGAGACCCGAAGGTGGCTCCTGGAGAATCCCGGGAGCGTGGTGCTGCCGCGCACCGTGGTGAACGCGATCGGTGCTGCCAGCGGTGTCCGGCTGCCCGTCGACCCCCACGGGGAGTACGGCCTCTCGGCCCGAGACCAGAAGTTCATCAGGGACCGGGCCCGCCGTGCCCAAGGGAAGGACTGAAGCCCGCACCGGGGACGG
>NZ_DAIUJO010000187.1:0-4078 GCF_036848755.1 Sinomonas sp.
CCACGATGATGCGTAATCGAACCGGGATCTCTATCGCGAACTCAGACACACGTCAGTCTGTTCGGTCAACGCTGCGCGAGTTGCCCCTGATCCGACAATCCGCGCTTTGACGCTCTGTCTCGACACCAGAGCTGCAGCTCGTACCTGGTGCTCGTCAAACAGATACACCGCTTTGACGGGAGTTGCATGTGGGCGTCCACCGCGTCGGACGAGCGATAGGACGGCCACGAGAGGAAGGTGAAGGGTCCAACAACCGGATCTTCGGCTTGACCAGCCACGATCTGGACGGCGATCCTGCTCGGCCGTGGCTCTCAGCTTCCTCTACCGTCTGTTCCGGCACATCGTCGAGTTCGCCCGGGTGCACCAGATGGGCGACGCCGCTAAGGACGCCGAGATCCTGGTGCTGCGCCATCAACTCAGCGTGCTCCAACGTCAAGTCGCCCGACCTCGGCTCACCTGGTCCGATCGGGCAGTCATCGCCACCCTCGCCAGACTCATCGCGCGGGAGCGGTGGGAGGCGTTCCTTGCCACCCCCGAGACGATCCTCCGCTGGCATAGGGCCCTGGTCCGACGCCGGTGGACCTACCCGCACCGACGACCGGGGCGCCCTGCCCTGGCCGACGAAACCGTCAAGCTGATCGTACGCCTCGCCAAGGAGAACCCGCGCTGGGGATACCTGCGGATCGTCGGCGAGCTTCGAAAACTTGGCGTCACGGTCTCGAAGGGAAGCGTCGCCAACGTGCTGCGACGCCACGACCTGCGGCCCGCGCCTCGGCGGACCGGTCCAACCTGGGGCGAGTTCCTTCGCTCCCAGGCGAAAGGCATCTTGGCCACCGACTTCTTCACCGTCGACACGGTGATGCTGCGCCGCTACTACGTGCTGTTCGTAATCGAGCTCGAACGACGCGTCGTGCACCTCCTCGGCGTCATCGCCAACCCCAACGAGGCCTGGGTGACCCAGGTCGCTCGCAACTTCACCACCGACCTCGAAGACGCCGGCCGGCAATGGCGATTCCTGATCCGCGATCGCGACACGAAGTTCACCGCCAGCTTCGACGCCGTGCTGTCCTCGGTCGGCATCGAGGCCATCAAGACCCCTGTGCGCTCGCCGCGCGCGAACGCGTTCGCGGAACGATTCGTAAGAACGGCACGCAGCGAGTGCCTGGACCACCTGCTCGTCTTCTCCAGACGCCACCTCGAAGCCATCCTCGTCGAGTACCTCCGCCACTACAACCAGGCCAGGCCCCACCGAGCGCTTAACCTCGACCAGCCAGTCCTCAGGCCAGTACGGCCGGCCACGGCCCGCAAGATCACCCGCCGTGACGTTCTCGGCGGCACCATCCATGAGTACGGCATCGCGGCCTGAGCTTTCATTCCCTCCTTCGCCCGGCTCCCCGGCCCAGTTCTCCCCAGCTCCCGACGACGCAGCCAACAACGACTTCCGCTGAGCACTGATCCGCTGGAAACCCGAGCAGCCTGCGCTGTTTTCGCCTTGCCCCGATGCCCGCTTGTCGACTGGCGCGGACTGGCGACGACCCAGTTGTTGGACCCTTCAGCATAGGGCACGGAGGGTGCAGCCCTAGGGCAGCGACCATGCCGGCCACTCCGAGCCGCGAACTGGCACGTCAGAGGACGTGTGCGCGGCTCCCACCCGCATGGGGCTGCACAGGGCAACGTTGAGCAGGTCCCGAGAAAAAGCCCCGAGAAACGCCGATCTTCGACCTCGGCCCGAACGCGAAACCGCTGGTCAGGCGCCCATGCCCTATGCACGAGACGCGCTGACCAGCGTTTCGATGGTGGCGGGGGAATCATCAGCTCGCCATACCCAGCCTCTACAAACCCGACGAATATGCTGGTCACCATTGGTCTGCATATGCAGCGCCACAGCGGCCGCCTGCTCAATGTCGGGCATCCACGGCCAAACGCCCGAGAAACCCACAGACTTCGCCCAAGGAACCCCCTGAGACACACCTTCGCGGAGGCAGGCATCATGCCAGCATGGGTACGTGGTGCTCCCTCCCCGACATCTGCTGAGACACGAAGCCCCGCCCGATGATCTGCTGCTCTTGGTCCGCGGCGGCATCAACGGGCTCAGCGACGTCGTCTTGGATCGTTCGGTGGCCGACTGCTGGGAGGAGCACGGCTTCTTCGGCGTATCAGTGTTCGCCGCGCCCGGCGACGACCTGATCGCGCTGAGCAGGACGAACCCTGCGATCGCGCTCCGACGTCAGCTCCGCACCGCCCGTGTCGGCCCCCTGCGTCAGGCGAAGTTCGAGGTTGCGGCGACCTTCACGCGTCCTGGCCATTACTCGATCGTCCTGCCGGAGGCGACAACCGCCGTCTTCGAGTCGCTGCGGTCATGCTTCTCCGAGCCGATAGACAACCCAGGGTTCCGGCCGGACCGTTGAGCGGTAAGCTGAGGACGTGACTGAGGCCTCTATCGAGTTGTGGGTCGATGACCACCAAGAGTACGAACCGGGCGTCGTGCACGGTCATCTTCGTCACGCCCAGGTAGCTATCGATCCCCGCCCCGGGGACTACCTGATCGTCGGTGATGGCGAGGTTCCTCCTCGCTTGGCCGAAGTCTTGAAACGAGACCGGGTCGGAAGGCTACAACTGCGCATCATGCCCGGTCGTCCTGAGAGCCACCCCGAATTTCATACCAGGCGGGTTCCGACCATAGCCTGAAGATCCGCCTCCACCAAGGGCTCCTCGGCCGGATCAGGCATTTGGACATCTCGTCGCAGATGGGCGCCCAGGCTCGACAGCCATGGTGAGTAGCGGGAGGGAACCTCCCCCTCTCGCAGAACCTGAAGGGTCCAGAAACTCCCTGCCACCTGTCGGTGCCGAGAATGTCATCCATGGCCTGCGACCAGCACTTTGACGCCTGGACCCGAGCGCGGCGAGCATCCAGCAATGACCCTCTCGTTCCTCTACCTGGCGTTCTGCCGCGCCCTCCAGCTCATCCGACTCGTTGGCCGAAGTGACACCGATCTCGCCGTCGAGATCGTCATGCTGCGCCACGAGGTGGCAGTCCTCAGACGCCAGGTCCACCGACCGGCGCTCAAGCCGGCGGACCGGGCGGTGCTGGCCGGACTTTCACGACTGCTCCCCCGTCGTCGACTCGGACACCTCTGCGTCCAACCGACAACCTTGCTGCGCTGGCACCGCGACCTCGTCGCCAAGCGCTGGACCTATCCACACGGCCGACCCGGTCGACCTCCTATCGCAGAGGGAACCACCGCAGTGGTACTCCGCCTCGCCAAGGAGAACCCGAACTGGGGCTACCGCCGCATCCACGGTGAGCTCGCCACCATGGGCATCGCGATCGCCCCCTCGAGCGTCTGGGCGATCCTGAAGCGCCACGGCATCGAGCCGTCACCGCGAAGGTCAGGACCAACCTGGGCAGAGTTCCTCGCCGCCCAGGCGAAAGGACTGATGGCGTGCGACTTCTTCCATGTCGACACCGTTCTTCTCCGCAGGCTCTACGTCCTCGTGTTCATCCACCATGACACGCGTCGCGTCCGGATCGCCGGCGTCACTTCGAATCCGGTCGCCTCCTGGGTGACCCAGCAAGCCCGCAACCTGTCGACGGAGCTCGCCGAGCAGACAAATCCGGTCAAGTTCCTCATCCGCGATCGCGACACAAAGTTCACCTCCTCCTTCGACGCCGTCTTCGCCGCCGAGGGCACCAGAGTCATCAAGACCCCCATCCGAGCACCGCGTGCCAACGCCATCTGCGAGCGCCTCATCGGCACGATCCGGCGCGAGTGCCTCGACCGGACGCTCATCCTCGGCCGTCGTCACCTCCAAGCAGTCCTTGCCGAATACGTCGAGCATTACAACGCGCACCGGCCCCACCGGTCCCTCAGCCAGCGGCCGCCGGCTGATTCCGATGCGACCCCACCCACAATCGGCGACGCTGACGCCGCCAGGCTACGAAGATCCGATCGTCTGGGTGGCCTCATCCACGAGTACCGCATAGCCGCCTGAGCTGGGCGGACGGGGTTCTCGGCACCTACAGGTGACCGACCCCTCCCATCGTCACGCAGAACCGCGAAGTCACGTCCACGGGCCA
>NZ_DAIUJO010000188.1:0-4049 GCF_036848755.1 Sinomonas sp.
CGGGCGCAGGGTCGGGCTGTCGAGCACGACGGCGGAGCCCGACTGGGCGGTCGGCTCGCCGAGTTCTTGGGGGGCCTCGAGGGCCTCGGAGGCGGGATCCGTGAGCGTCATGGTTCGACTTTCCCGTGTGGGCTTGTGCCCCCAGTAGACGGAACCTGTGCCGCCCCTGTGACCGTCGGCGAACGGCCTCCGCCGAGGCCTTGCGGGGAGGGGAGGATTCGGGCTCGGCCGAATGGTTCGGGGTGCCGGCGCGCGGTCCTAGAGTGGTCTGGTGAAGCCCTGCACCACATCTTCTGCACTCTCCCTCGCGCCGCTCCCCGCTGAATTCGGCGTCCAATCATGACCCGCCGCACCTGGCTGCTCTTCCTGGCCATGAGCCTCATCTGGGGCGTTCCCTACCTGCTCATCAGCGAGGCCGTCGCTGAAGTGAGCCCAGCGGTCGTCGTCTTCGCCCGGACGGCGATCGGGGCCGTCGTCCTCCTCCCGTTCGCGTGGCGCCAGCTGTGGGTCGTGTGGGAGTACCGCTGGCCGGTGCTCGCGTTCGCGCTGCTCGAGATGGTGGGCCCTTGGTTCCTCCTGAGCGATGCCGAACGGCACCTCTCGAGCTCCCTCGCGGGGCTGCTCATCGCGTTCGCGCCGGTCCTTGCCCTCGTCATCGCCCGGGCGATCGGCCTCGAACGCCGTATAGGCGGCCTGCGGATCGTGGGCCTGGTCGTCGCGGTGGGCGGTGTGGCGGCCCTTGGCGGAGGCGGAATGGAGACGTCGGGGCCGTGGCCGGTGATCGAGATGCTGCTCGCGGCCGTGGGCTATGCGATCGCACCCCAGGTCGCGGCCGTCAAGCTCGGCGGCGTGCCTCCGCTGCCGATGACGGCGGTCTGCCTCACCGTCGCGGCCCTGGTCTCCGCCCCCTTCGCAGCCCTGTCGTGGCCGGCCGCGATGCCGTCAGCAACCGCCACGGGCTCGTTGGTACTCCTCGGTCTGCTCTGCACCGCACTCGCCTTCCTTCTGTTCTTCCGGCTCATCGCCGAAGCAGGCCCCGCCCGGGCGACGGCGATCGCGTACGTGAACCCCGTCGTCGCCCTCGCGCTCGGGGTGAGTCTGCGCGGCGACCCCTTCACGCCGCTCATCGCGATCGGTGCGGTGCTGGTTCTGGCTGGGACCTTCCTCGCGACGCGGTCGTCGGCGCGGGTGGCCCGGGCGCGGCTGGAGGCTGGTGCGACGACGCCCGAGGGTGCCTCGCGCGGGTAGCAGTTCACGCCGGCAGGTAGACCGCGAACTCGGTCCGCCCGGGCCGGGAGCTGAGCTCGACCGAGCCCCCGTGTGCGTCGACGATCGCCTGGACGATCGAGAGCCCAAGTCCCGTGGATCCCTCAGTGCCCGTCCGGGCCTTGTCGGCGCGCGTGAACCGTGAGAACACCTTCCTCTGCAGCTCCTGCGGCACGCCTGGACCCGTGTCCGTGACGGTGATGACTGCCTCGCCGGTCGCGGACCGGGACACGCCAGTAGTGATGGTGGTTCCGGGGTCGGTGTGCTTGCGGGCATTCGAGAGGAGGTTGACCATCACCTGGTGCAGCCGTGCGCCGTCGGCCTTGACCTCGATCGGCTCGTCCGGCAGGTCGAGCCGCCACTGGTGGTCGGGGGCGATGACCTTCTGGTCGCTGACCGTTTCGACGACGAGCTGCGTCAGGTCGACGGGCGCGATCTTGAGGGGCTGGCCCTCGTCGAGGCGTGCGAGCGTGAGGAGGTCCTCGACGAGCCGGCTCATCCGGAGAGACTGGGTCTCAACGCGGCCGAGCGACTCCGAACCCTGCGGGGAGAGCTTCTCCGTCATCTTGAGCATGTCGGTATAGCCGCGGATCGCTGTGAGCGGGGTGCGGAGCTCGTGCGACGCATCCGCCACGAACTGCCGCACCTTCATCTCGGATTCCTGCCTCGCCTGGAGAGCGCCGGAGACGTTGTCGAGCATGCGGTTCAGCGCGTTCCCCACGTTGCCGACTTCCGTTCCGGGGTGGGCGGCCGACGGCGGGACGCGCATCGCGAGGGCGACCTCACCGGCGTCGAGCGGGAGTTGGGCGACGTTCGCGGCGACGGACGAGACCTGGTCGAGCGGCTTGAGCGTCTTGCGGATGACGTAGGTGCCCACGAGCCCAATGAGCACGAGGCCGCCGAGCGAGACGATCACGGTCGTCAGCACGAGGGAAGCGAGAGTGCTGTCCTTTGCCGCGAGCGGGAGCCCTGTGACGATGATGTCGCCCGCCGCGGTCTGGACTGCAACCAGGCGGTAGTGCCCGACGCTGAGGTTCTTGTCGACGGGAACCGGCTGGGTTCCGCTCGTGAAGGGCACTGCTGTCTGCGCGACCGAGGCGAGGACTGCCGCGTCGGAGTTGCGCAGCGCAACTCGCTGGCCATCCTGACTGATGAATCCGGCCACATCGAGGATGTTGTCGTGGAGACGCGCGTTGAGCGTGCCAGCGCCTTGGCCCCGGGCCTCAAGCGGGTCGGGGCGGGGAGTCGAGCCGCCGGGATTCTGCTGCGACGCCCCGGGGGTCTGGGATCCCGGAACTGTGGACTGCGCAACGCTGCCGAATTCTGCCGCGCGATGGCTCGCCTGATAGAGCTGGGTGTCGAGCTGCTGCGTGAGGAAGCCGTCCATCGACGCATACAGCACCGATCCGACGACCGAGCAGATGGCAACGAGCAGGAGCATCGTCGCGAGGACCAGCTTCGTGCGCAGGTGCCAGGCGTTCGGATCCGTCCAGCGTCGGCGGGGCCGCGGGACCGCGCCCGCGAGGGTGCTCATCCGTCAGCGGGCTTGATGACGTAGCCCGCTCCGCGGACGGTGTGGATCATGGGCGCCCGGTTGGCGTCGATCTTCTTGCGGAGGTACGAGATGTAGAGCTCGACGATGTTTGCCTGGCCGCCGAAGTCGTACTGCCATACGCGGTCGAGGATCTGGGCCTTGCTGATGACGCGCTTCGGGTTCTCCATGAGGTAGCGGAGCAGTTCGAACTGCGTGGCGGTGAGCTGGATGTCCTCGCCCCCACGGGTCACTTCGCGCGTGTCCGTGTTGAGCACGAGGTCGCCGACCACGAGCTCGGCGTCGTCCTGCGCCGCGACACCGGAGCGCTGCACGAGCCGGTGCAGGCGGAGCATGACCTCCTCCATGCTGAACGGCTTCGTGACGTAGTCGTCCCCTCCGGCGGCAAGCCCCGTGATGCGATCCTCGATGGCATCCTTCGCGGTGAGGAAGAGCGCTGGCACCTCGGGGAGGAACTGCCGCACGCGCTGGAGGACCTCGACGCCGTCGAAGCCAGGGATCATGACGTCCAACACGAGAACATCCGGCCTAAAGTCACGGGCCGCCTTGACGGCCGCAGGGCCGTCCGCTGCGACCTGAACACTCCACCCTGTCATACGCAGGCCCATGCTCATGAGCTCGGAGAGGCTCGGCTCATCGTCCACCACCAGGGCGCGGATAGGGGACCCATCCGGATGGGTCAGGGCTGGGAGATTGTTCGTCGTATAAGGACTTGCCATGATTCCAGCCTCCTGTGGATGGATAGTCCGAGCCTGAGTTGAACCTGTGGGCAGCCTGTGGAGCCCAGCCTAGACCCGGCCTGCGCCCGCGCCGGTCTTCCCGGGCGCGGGAAGCACAGCCGGCCCAGCCGGTCGGCACAGCAGCGGCACAGGATGAGCCGCGAATCTGGTCTCAGCATCAGACCACTATCGGAGGACCACGATGTCATTCGGACAACAGAACCCTCAGGCTCCGGACCCGCAGCGGCCCAACGAGCCGCAGCGGCCCAACGGCCAGGGCCAGGACTCGCAGGGCGTGAACGCGCAGCCGACGGAGACCCTGTACCCGAACCAGCCGGGCACCCAACACCCGGGTCAGGGCTGGGGCGCGCCGGGTCCTTCTGCGCCGGGTCAGGGCTGGGGCGCGCCGGGTCCTTCTGCGCCGGGTCAGGGCTGGGGCGCGCCGGGTCCTTCTGCGCCGGGTCAGGGCTGGGGCGCGCCGGGTCCTTCTGCGCCGGGTCAGGGCTGGGGCG
>NZ_DAIUJO010000189.1:0-4000 GCF_036848755.1 Sinomonas sp.
CCTCGCCACAGGATGGAGTTGGCGGCGAAGCCGCGTCCTTCTGGGGGTTTTCCTCGCGCGTGTGCGGGGGGCTCTTTTCTTTCTTAAGGTGAGAACCGCCTGGGGCGGGAGGGGTCTCAGTCTTGTCCACAGCCCTCGCGGCTGTGTCGACGGCCGCGAGGGGCGACGGCGTGCACACGACGTAGACGGCGGCCTCGTTGGTTCGCTCGGAGCCGTCCTCTGGCAGGGAGGCGTAGGGGGCTGTTCGACCGGACGCGACGATGCCGAGGAGACCCCATCCACGCAGTGTGGCCAGGTAGCGGGCGATGCTGGCGCGGGAGACGCCGACGCGCTCCATGAGGCCGGCCCAGGTCGGTCGGCTGGTCATCGTGTCGTAGTCGGCGCGCTCGATGACGGCGCGGAGGCATGCCAGGAGCCGTGTGCGGCGTCCCGCGGTGTATTGGGCCCACTCTGGGCGCGCTCGGAGCGCCGCGATGGCCTGGCGGCCGTGGGCGGCGCGTACAGAGCCGGAAGGGACGGCGGCGAGCACCCCCTCCCGATGCGTCTCACGACGGCGGCTCACCCGGCGGAGTCGCAAAGGCTGCACGGTGGGTGCCGACTTTGACACGCCCGATTTTTGGGCAGGAGAGAGCGACAAAGCGGTAGCTTCGGCTACCATGAAGGAGCGTCCTTCCTATAGGAGGGTGTGCAAGAGGCCCACCCGCGAGGGAGGGTTTCAGGTCCACCACCCGGTGACCGGCCAAGATCTAGGGGTGGTGGAGGACTTTTAGAGGGCCCGCGAAAGCGGGCCCTCAGTCGTTAAGAAGCGCGCTGCATCGGCAGAGCCTCCTGATGTGCGATGAACCAACGGGGCAGACCGTCAGCGGTGAGTTCTAGGTGCTCGATGACGGCTTCGAGTGCCTCAGCCGCGCTCAATCCCATCCGGTTTGCGATGGCTTCGAGCTTGTCCTTGCAGTCTTGCGGAATTTGGTAATTGACCTGTGGGTAGCCGACAGCGCTGCCGCGTGCGCGCCTGCGGCTCAATCGTGTCTCTGCCATAAAGTCCACTAAACCCTAGGCATAGGCCGTGCTATAGAAGGGTAGCTCGGCGTGTCGCCCTTAATTTTCCCGGTTGACGTATCGCCGAAGAGTTTCCAACGCATGGTCGAAGGCTCCTTCTGCGAGCGTGTACAGGACTCGTTGGCCCTGGCGTTGGTCCCCGGCGTCGGAATCGACGGCACCGAGGTCTTCGAGCTTGCGTAGGTGCCAGGCGACGGTCTTGTACCTCGCGCCGACGGCTCGGCCGATGTCGCCGGAGGTGATGCCCTCCGGCTGCTGGGCGAGCTGGCGCAGGATCTCCACCCTCAGTGGGTTCAGGCTGAGGAGCTTGATCACGTCTGCGGCCCACTTCGGCGTGGGCTTCTCAGGCATGACATAGCGCGGCACTCCTCCATTCTGTCGTGTCGGCCGTCCATGCGGTTCACACCAGACAACTTAATACGATTGTCTGGCTAAATTTTACGAGAACATCTTTGACCGAAGAGGTCAATCAGATCAGACAGTCTGGAGGGAGGGTCATGGAAAGCAGGACGCCTCGGCTCCTGCCCGGGGGAGGCCGCTCGGTGCCGGATGGTGTGCGGGACGCCATCCGGAGGCGGCGCACTGCCTCCCACGAGGCGGCCTGCCTGAGGACGGAGCTGACGGGCACGCGGGGGAGAGCGGTCTGGGCCAGCAGCCCAGGGGAGGGGATTCCCCGGCAGTAGAGGTCCCGGGCCTGCTCCCTCGTGCGGTTCCCGTAGAGCAGGACGAGTCCGTGGCGGGGGGCGGCGCGGACGTGGAGGGCCGGCCCCTGGGGGTAGGCAGTGGCCAGGGCGCTGGTGGCCTGGATCGCGAACGCCCTCCTGAACTCCGCCCTCACGGCCCCGCGGTCCATGCCAGCCTGCTTGGCGGCCTCCGCGGCGCAGCGGTCGACGGCCCGGGCAACGGCGCCGCGGGGGAGCCTGAGGAGGGAACCGTCGGGGCCCTCGGCGACCCAGTGCTCGTCGAATTCCGAACGCCGGCGCACCGCAAGGCCCTCCCGTCCTGCCGCGAGCATGCGGGCCGCGGCCTCCAGGACGGCGTCCGGGGGCATCGCCGTGGCCCCCTGGCCTGCGGCCTCGGGGAGCAGCGCCTCCAGGGCCCGCTGCTGCCGCCCCATCCGGCAGGGCTCCCGGGAGGTGCCGGGGCCCGGGCGCCCGAGCTCGGCGGCGAGCCGTCCAGTGGCCTCCTCCACGAGTGAGTCCAGTTCAGGCCCGGAGGGGCGCAGGTCTGCCACGGCGATCCTGAGCAGCTCCCGGACCAGCATCTCCCCGGTCCGGGGCAGGAAGCCCCCGGCTCCATCGTCAGACCCGGTCGGGGGACGCCTCGGTGCGTGTTCTCCCACTTCTTGTTCCCTTCCGCGCCCGAGTTTTTCGGCGCTGCCCTGCCCGGCTCCAAGCTCTCGTCTGCCGTCCGCCACGGGACGGGACCACGGTGTCCCCGGCGGAGGTGCAGTTGACGGCGACGGTAGTCGAGGGGTGCTGAGGATTCCCTGAGGAATCCATCGGGCATCCACCGACGGGGTCAGGGCGCGGTGGCGAGGGTGACGTCGGTGCTGGTGCTGTGGCCGCTGCGGGCCAGGGTGACCTTGACCGTGGTGCCGGGGGCCTGCTCGTGGACGGCGGCGGTGAGGCTGCTGGCGTCGTCGATGGCGTGGGCGCCGAACCGTGTGATGACGTCCCCGGCCCTGATCCCGGCCCTGTCCGCGGGGGATCCTGCGGTGACCTGGGCGACGAGGGCGCCGACCGAGAAGGGGGATCTGGGGTCCCCTGCGGGGGCGGCGGGGCGGACCGAGACGCCCAGGAGGGCGTGGGCGGCGCTGCCGTTGGCGATGAGCTCCCCTCCGATGCGCCGGGCGTAGTCGGCCGGGATGCTGAATCCCACGCCGATGCTCCCGCTCTGGGCCGTGGCGCCCGCGCCGGGGCCGGTGGAGGCGATCGCGACGTTGACCCCGACGAGGTTGCCGTCGGCGTCCACGAGTGCGCCGCCGGAGTTCCCGGGGTTGATCGGGGCGTCGGTCTGGATCACGTCCAGGCTGACGGTGCTGCGCGCCTGCGGGGAGGGGCCGGTGCCGGGCGGGGCGAACTGAAATCCCTGCCCGCCGCCGGGCTGCTGGTCCCCGCCCTGCGGGGGCGCGGAGGAGGCGACGGAGATGGTGCGGTCGAGGGTGGAGACGATTCCCGAGGTCACGGTCCCGGGCAGGCCCAGGGGCGCCCCGATCGCTACCACGGGGTCCCCGACGTTGATGCTGCCGGGGTTCCCGAAGCTGATCGGGGGCAGGCTGGCGCCCTGGGCCTGGACGACGGCCAGGTCCGAGAGCGGGTCGGTGCCCACCACACTGGCGGGGTAGACGGTGCCGTTGGCCGCGCGGACCTGGATGGCCGGGTGCGCCGCGGTGCCGTCGAGGGTCACGACATGGGTGTTGGTCAGGATGTGCCCGCTGGAGTCCAGGACGATCCCGGAGCCGGTCCCGGCGGAGCTGCCGGCGGTGACGCTGATGGTCACCACGCTCGGGGAGGCCTTGGCGGCTGCGGCCGTCACGGAGAGGGCGCCGACCTTGTTCACCACCACTGGGGCGTGCTGCCCCGCACCGGTCGCCTGGGTCTGATGGTCAAGCAGCGAAGATCCCCCCAGACCCGCAGCACCGCCGACCAGGCCCGCGGCGAGCATCGCGGCCGCCACGGCGCCAGTCCCCCAGCGGCCCCGGGCGGTCCTGGACACGGGCGGGGCGAAGTCCCGCCCGTATCCGCCCGGGTGTGCGGGGGGCTGCTGGGCGCGCAGGGCCTCGTCCCGGGGATTCTCCTCCATGCCTGGGATCATCCGTCCGGTCTCTGGGCGCTGCATCGTCATCAGCTGGACCTTTCCTAGGAATCTCCCGGGACGGGGGGCTGCTTCCTGCCGGAGGTGCCGGGAAGCGGTCGTGATGCCATCCCTGTGGAGTGGG
>NZ_DAIUJO010000190.1:0-3955 GCF_036848755.1 Sinomonas sp.
GGGCGTTCCCAGAAGCTCACAAGGGTGTAACCGCGCGGAAACCGGGGAGCCGTAGCGTTTAGGTGCATACCCTTCGAGCCGGGAGGCGGCATGCAGACCCATCCGAAGCTGACAATCCGCAGAACATCGTGGTCCAACCCCGTGGGCCGCGACCTCCGGGCGGCGCAACAGTCCGAACTCGACGCGCGCTACGGACACGCCCGGCACGAGGCCGGGGAGCCGCCCACCGCCGCGGACATGGCCGTGTTCCTCATCGCCTACGAGCGCGCGACGGGCCAGCCCCTCGGCTGCGGCGGCCTGCGCTGGCTCGACAGGACCACGGCGGAGGTCAAGCGCGTCTACGTGCTCCCCTACGCTCGGGGAGCCGGAGTCGCGAGCTCGATCCTCCTCGCCCTCGAAGCCGAGGCACACCAGACGGGAATCACGCTGGTCGTGGCCGAGGCCGGCTCGGCCCAGCCCGACGGGAAGATGTTCTACGAGGCGGCCGGCTACCGGCCGGTGCCGAACTTCGGCCCGTACCAGGAGGTAGAGGAGTCCATCTGCTACGCGAAGCCGATCACGGCGCCGGTCAGGCTGCACGCCATCGCGGGGTGAGCTTCGGACGGGCGGGCCTCAAGCCGAAGGCGGCCCCACGGGCTGACGGATCAGCGTTCGCAGGTTCTCGGGCGCGGTACGACGCGGGTCGCCCAGGTAGATCTCGTGGTGGTGGCCCCGAGGCTTGAGGCCTGCCTCCGCGATGGCGTCGTGGAGGCGAACGATGGTCGGTGCTTCGTCTGCATAAGCGCCGACGTGGAGGGCCTGAGCGCAGCGTCCCTCCTCCCAGGCTTCAAAGCGGACGAGGTCCAAGGCCGGAAGCTGCTTCCCCCGGGACTCTTCGATGACCTCCGCCACGACGGCCGCGTCGATGGGCTTCGGCTGCATCATCATGGCCTGCCACCGCCACTTGTCGCGGTCCGTTTCAGCCATCGTCGCCTCGCCGAGGGCTACGTTCGTCACGGCGTCCACCTGCTCGGGCTCGTCCACCCACCACAGCGCCTCAAGGGGCATGACCTTCGTGGCCTCCCCCGAATGCTTCTTGACCGCGAAGTGCGCGGCGTAGCTGACGCTGAAGAGGGCCTGGACCGCTTCCGTGAACGCGGGCCCCTCCGGTTCGCCCTGCCCTTCGACCATCACAAAGGAGAGCTCGGGCACATCAACGAACTCGATCTCCCCTCTGCGCACCTTGTACAGGGAGTCAATGTTCTGCGGCACGACACTCATGGAGATTCATGCCTCCTCGGGACGGGGCGACCGCCGCAGGTCTGCGGCGAGGCAGTCGCGCAATGGCCTCCTGCTGCCTCCTCTACCATCGCGCCGCGGCGGCCGAAACGGCAGTGCCAATGGTCCCGCGGGGGCGCCCCCATGCCATAAGCCTCTAACGGTCCCTTGGGCGTCCGAGGAAAGTGACCGCCATGAAACGCGTCTTCATGACATACGGAACCAGCGAAGGGCAGACCGAGAAGATCGCCGACGTCATCGCCGACGTCCTCCGCGCGAGGGGGCACGACGTGCACGTGCTCGATATCAAGGAAGCGGGCCACGCGATCCCGGAGGGCTACGACGGCGTCATCGTCGGAGCATCCGTCCACGTGGGCAAGCACGACAAGCATGTCGTGGACTTCGTCCGCAGGAATCATGGCTCCCTCTCGGGGGTGCCGACCGCGTTCTTCTCCGTCAGTCTGGCCGCCCACGGCGACCAGACAGAGGCTGAGCGCTACCTTGAACAGTTCAAGGATGAAACGGGATGGCGACCGGAACGGACCGCCCTCTTCGGGGGCGCGCTCCTCTACACCCACTACGGGTTCCTGAAGCGGCACCTCATGAAGAGGATTGCGGACGACAAGCCCGGCAGCCTGGGAACCGACACGTCGCGCGACTATGTCTACACGGAGTGGGACGGGGTCAAGCGCTTCGCAGAGGATTTTGCGGCGGAACTCGAGGCGGCCGCGGCCTGAGGGCGCGCCTGGGGGACGCGCCTCGTACCGTCACTCGGGGTTTCCCCTCGGGGCTCACGAGCTGGCGGGAGCCCGGCCCCTCGATGCCCGCTCGTACGCCCATGGGGCGAGCACCACGAGCACGCCGACCACGGAGCCGATCGCGGTGTCGATGAAGCGGTCATGGAGGAGCGCACCGGGGTCGCTGTGGGCCGCGAGCAGCGTGGAGAGAAGGGCGAGCGGCGTCACGCACACCATCGCGAGGAAGTACTGTCGCGTGACGAGCATTTCGGCGCCGAACTGGCACGCGGCGATGAACACCACCATGATCCATGGGGTCGGGCGCAGCCCGGCGATTCCCGCGAGCAGCACGAGGCCGACGACGGTCCCCAGCACGCGCTGTAGGCCGCGGTTCACACGATGCCGGGTCGAGTGGCCCACGAGCGGCACCACGGCGGCGACCATCGCCCAGTAGTTGTGCCCGAACCCGAGCGCCTGGCCCACGGCAGTCGCCGCCGCGCCAGCCGCGGCCGGAGCCACGAGGTAGCCGACGGACTCGAGCCACAGCACGCGCCGCTCCAGCTGGCTGAGTCGGACCCGTCCCGCCGCCCGGATCTGCTGCCATCCGAGCGGGGTGCGATGCGACGGGAGCACGCGCGCAGCGAGGCCGATGGCGAGGCACAGCACGAACGTCGAGACGACCACAAGGGCCACGTCACCGAGCGGCGGCTGATGCGGGAGCGAAGAGACGGCCGCGAACGCGAAGATGTAGAACAGAGAACCGGCCGGGCGCAGACGCCAGCGGCCCACGAGGAGGCTGCACAGCCACGCGACGAACGTGGTCCCGACGACGAGCTCCCACGGACTCGGAACCCCGCCGGGATGGAGTCGGGCGCCGATCGTCGCCGTCAGGATGACTGCGAGCATGAGGAGGCCGGCGCGGGCCTGGGCCACGAGCCGGACCCGATGTGGCTCGTTGCGCCCGTAGATCCCTGTGAACGCGGCGAAGTTGGCGAAGATCGCGAGGTCGAGCCGGTTCGAGAGCACGAGGACGACGAGAGGGAGGAAGAGACCAGCGGCCACTCGGAGCGCGGCATGGTGGTCGCTCTTGGCAGGGCCGATGCTGAACAGGAGCTCATGGAGGAAGCGACCCACGACGGCGAGGGGCCCGCCCGGGCGCGTACCGCCGTCGTACGTCCCGGCGCCTCCCGCGCTGCCCTTACTCTGCTGCTGCAAGTTGACCGCAGGCGCCGTCGATCTCCTTGCCGCGCGTGTCGCGCAGCGTCGTGGGGATCCCAGCCGCCCGGAGGGTTTCGACGAACTCGTCCTGTACCTCGGGCTCGGACGACGTCCAGATGGACCCCGGGGTGGGATTGAGCGGAATCGGGTTGACGTGTACCCAGCCACGGCCGCGCTGGTTGAGCTTCTTGGCCAGGAGCGCCGCGCGCCATGCGTGGTCGTTCATGTCCTTGATGAGCGCGTACTCGATGCTCACTCGGCGGCCCGTCGTGCGGAAGTAGTCGTAGGCGGCGTCGATCGCCTCGTCGACCTTCCACCGGTTGTTGACGGGGATGAGCTCGTCGCGGAGCTCGTCGTCGGGGGCGTGGAGGGACAGCGCGAAGGTGACCGGCAGCTCCTCCTCGGCGAGTTTCCGAATGGCGGGAACCAGGCCCACCGTCGAGACGGTGATGTTCCGCGCCGACATGCCGAGGCCCTCGGGCGAGGGGTCGACGAAGCGGTGGAGGGCGGCCATGACGCGCTTGTAGTTGGCCAGCGGCTCGCCCATGCCCATGAAGACGATGTTGGTGACGCGCTCGTCCGGGTGTTCCTGGGCGCCCAGCTCCCCCGCCGCGATCACGCGGTTCGCCGCTACGACCTGGTCGACGATCTCCGCCGTCGACATGTTGCGGGTGAGGCCGGCCTGCCCCGTCGCGCAGAACGGGCAGTTCATCCCGCAGCCGGCCTGCGATGAGACGCACAGC
>NZ_DAIUJO010000191.1:0-3946 GCF_036848755.1 Sinomonas sp.
GGGGCGGGGACGACGACGGGTGGGCCCCGAGCGCCTCAGCCGCCCCACGGCGTCGTGCGCCCCGGCAAAGGTCTCGGTGGCCAGCTCGAGCGCGCGGCCAGGGGGCCAGCGTCGACCGGTCCACACCCCGCGCTGTGCAAAGGGCCTTGTTCGCCCCGGACTGCGACGGGCCGCCGCTCAGGGGTGCTGGTCGAACGCCTGGAGGAGCCGGGTGACCGAGCCGCCGAGGTTCCACTCGGCAGCGAGGCCCTCCAGCTGGGCGCGCGCATCGCCGACGATGGGGCGCAACTGCGCTCCGGCCTCCTCGAGGGTCGGCAGGTCGAGGTCGCGGACCACGTTCACGACGGCGGGCGCGACCGTGAGATAGCCGGCAGCCGCGGCCAGCTTCGACCGGATGGGGGCGGAGAGGCCGCTGGCTGCGTCCGCGGCTGCTGCGAGCAGCCCGTCGAGCGTTCCGTACTCGAGGAGCAGCGACGCCGCGCTCTTCTCGCCGATCCCGGCCACGCCGGGGAGGCCGTCCGAGGTGTCGCCCCGGAGGACCGCGTAGTCGGCGTACTGCTGCGGCAGCACGCGGTACCTCTCCGCGACCACCGCTTCCGTGACGAGCTCCAGGTTCTTCATGCCCCGCGCCGTGTAAATCACACGCACCTCGTGGGCGTCGTCGACCAGCTGGAACAGGTCACGGTCCCCCGTGACCACGTCCACGGGCAGGCCCGCCCGGCTGGCGTAGGTGCCGACCACGTCGTCGGCCTCGTGATCTGGGGCGCCCACGACGGCGATGCCGGCGAGACGGAGCACCTGGCGAATCAGCGGAAGCTGGGCTGTCAGCCCCTCAGGCACGATCTCCACATCGGGGGCGCCCGTCACAGCCTTTGCCACGCGATGCGACTTGTACGCGGGGATCAGGTCCACCCGCCACTTCGGTCGCCAGTCGTCGTCCATGCAGGCCACGAGATGCGTTGCCTGATAGTCGGAGGTCAGCCGGGCGATCATGTCCAACAGGCCGCGCACCGCGTTCACCGGGATGCCGTCTCTGCGGCGGATCGTTTCCGGGATGCCGTGGAAGGCGCGGAAGTACAGCGACGGGGCGTCGAGCAGCATCAGGCGCTGGGGCATACCCGATCCTGACACAGATCAGAACCAACGCGGTGAGTCACAGAGCCACCACCCAGGGTTCTGGTTGGTGAAGAACGACTTGGACGGTCAACTCGTCGTCGGCGCTGGCGGCGCCTTCACAGCTTCGGCGAGGGGAATTTCTTCCAGTCGCGGTGGAATCGGGCCTCGGCCTCTAGGGCAGCGCTCTGCTCCAAGGCGTGCAGGCGGCCGTAGCTGAAGCCGTTTTCGCCCTGCAGGAAGGACTCGGTGCCAAGCCGGCGGAGCAGCCTCCGGGTTACGATGCTGTCCTGGTGGTCGCCCAGGACTTTCTGCACGCCGTGAGCAGCTTCGGCCAGGTGCGCGGTCTTCTTGGGGTTCACGGGGGCCGCTGCTTCGGCGGCGTAGCGCAGCCGTTTGCCGTCTTTGCGGGCCTCGTGCAGCGCCGGGTGGTCGGTGACGCCGGCCGGATTGTCCCGGGCCTCCCGGACGGCGCGGCGCAGCCGTTTGACGTCCTTGCCAATGAGTTTGGGGATGACCTTGTCGGCGCGCTTTCCTGCAAGCGGCGTCGGGCGCGCTTCGGCCAGCAGTGAGTCCAGAGCATCGAGCAGCCAGAAGTAGCGTTCCCCGTCCAGCGCCCCGATCAGGCTCGCACGCGCCCGGTGGTACTCGGCGCCGAGCTCCAGGTCCACGCGCCGTGCGACCGGTCCCATGAGGAGGTCGGTCGGTTCCTGGTCGATCATCTCCTTGAGGCGCGCGTGCATGACCTCGGTGTCCCTGGCCTCGCCCAGGACCCCGGCAAGCCACTTCAGCTCATCCCGCACCGACTGGACGCCCTCAACGTCGCTGAAGAGTTTCCGGTAGGTCGCCAGCACGGAGCGCATCCGCCTTGTCGCCACCCGCATCTTGTGGACCGAGTCCTTGACATCGAGCCGCACGTCCGGGTCCTGGGCTTTGAGCGTCCGGACCTGCTCGCTCAGGTATGCAGCGAGCACTTCGCCCGCGGTGGCCTTCCGGGCGGCGTGCGGTGGTGCGGCAGGTGCGGGAGGCTTCCTACCGAGTGCCCTTGCCAGTTTGGATTCATGGGCCGCGGGCTCGGCCCCTGCGGCTGTCAGGACGCGGCCTCCCGCGTCGAGGATGTCCTTCGTCCCGTCGATGAGTTCGACTTCCCATTCCCGCCAGCGCTCGGTCCGATGCGGGGGGATGAGCGTTTCGGCCGCGACGCGGTCGTCGCTGACTTCGGCGAGCACGCTGTCCTCCTTGCCCCGCAGGCGGCGCACCGTGCGCCGCGTCGTCAGCGTGGCTACCCGGACTAGCTGCCGGTCCCTGGTGTGCACGCGGACCAGCCTCAGGAGCGCTTCCGGAACGGTGTCGGCATCGCTCCCCAGCGGCTCGCGGTATTCCTGCCGCTCGTCGATGGAGGCGGGAAGCTTCAAGTGCCAGCCGGCATCTTCTCCGCCGGTTCGCCGTCGGAGCGTCATGTGCCTAGAAGCAAGGCGGAGGTCTTCCGTGTCGAAATACTCCGCGCTGAGCATGTACTCGACCGGCGGGTCTACCCGCTCCACCGCCGGAAGGCCCTGCAGCGGCGGCAGGACGGCCCCGTCCTCCACGTCGTACTTGCGCTCGACTTCTGCAACTGGTGCCGCGCCCATAGTCGAGATTTTACGTCCGGCGCTCAGGAACAGTCAGAGCCAGATAAGCGCCGTGCCCAATACAACCCAACGAACGGTCCTGGGACAAGCCGTCTTCCTGGTCCTCGTACGGGTGAATCTCGGTGAGGTATGTGAAGTCTGGCGGTCGTCGATCCGCATGTATCGATGAGCGTCCTCGCCTGACCCAAACGACGAACTGGGTGGTGCCCAGCACCAGGGCCCAGGCGCCGATCAGGCGAAGACGATGGCCAAGACCGTCACCGCGGGCAAGACGATCACGAGGACTCGGCTCGAGGGTTGTGCCGACCCTTCGGGAGTCGTCCGCACTGGAGGGCTGCGGCTAGAGGGAGATGGCCCTGACCGATCTGATAGTCAGGCGTGGGACGGCTCCTGCGCCGCATGCTGCGCGGGTGCACGGCAACGCGGGCCCACCGAGCGGGAGGTCCTCGAGGCCCTATCCCACCGTGGGCTCAGTCCGCAGACCGGGTGAGAGCGGGCACGAATACCCTAGCCCGAGTGCCCGAGCCACCAGTATCGTCCAGCGCACTGGGCCTTCGGACCGCTGGCCCCCTTCGAGAGGATGCGCTATGCCTACCGTGATCGCTCACCACGATGTGAAGGACAAGGATCATTGGCTTTCCTCGCCGAAGCGCGAGGAGTTCTTCGGGCCGCTGGGGGTCACCAACATCCGGACGTTCGTCAACCCACAGAACCCGACACAGGTGGCTGTGCTGATGGACGTTGCCGACATGGATGCCCTCATGGCCGCGATGCAGTCCAAGGCGGCTGCCGAGGCCATGGAGTACGACGGCGTGCTGCCCGACACCATCGTGATGCTCGTCGAGGCGTAGCTTCCCGGCGGCGAGGGGCCTGGCCGGCTCGGACCGCGCGCACGCCTCCCCGTGAAAGAGCTTTCCTGCCGCAGCCGTCGGAATTCCCTCCCCCGGACTGATATACGGCGCAACGAACAGGGTATGCGGGGCAGTTGAGCGGATGAGATCTCGGTAGGACCGTTTGAGTGCGCTGCACGCCATCACCAGCGGTGCCTTGGGGGCGCGCAGACGACGCCCGACCTCGCCCCCGGCATCTGATGGCTGGCCCTCCTTCTGTACGGGCCTGATTGGGGGAGGGGCGACACCGAGGTTGTCGGCCAGAAGTGGCGGGCGGCCTCGGTGTTGTCGTTTCAGCGGCGGTCGAAGGTG
>NZ_DAIUJO010000192.1:0-3854 GCF_036848755.1 Sinomonas sp.
AATGGGGCCAACCGGCGGAAATGCGGCCTACGGCGGAACTGCGGCCAACCGGCGGAAATGCGGCCTACGGCGGAACTGCCAGCAAACCGGCTGATCTGGGGCCGGCTCCACCAACGGACCTGCGGCCAACCGGCGGAACTGCATCGGGGAAGGGGTATCACCGCAAAGGAGGGGGCTCCCACCGGCGGAAATGCGGCCCACCGGCGGAACCGCCCGCAAACCGGCGTAAACGCGGCCCACCGGCGGAAATGCGGCCAACCGGCGGAAATGGGGCCTACCGGCGGAACTGCGGCCAGTTGATCGGCCCGCCTCTCACCAAGTCCGGCGGCTCGCCGAGCGGAGGATCTGCCGCCGGTTCCTGACGGCCGCGTGCGTGCGACCGATTTTGGCCGCGATCTCGGCGATCGAGAGGTCCTCGTCGAGCACGAGGGCCTCCTCCTCCGGAGACCAGGGGGCACGATGGCGCTCGTCGTCGGGGGTCGCGCGGTTCCGCCGCCGGGGCCGCGCCTCGTCCAACCCGGCCGCGCTGTTCTCCGCCCACCACGCGTCGCCGGGCGGGAGGACCCAGGCTGGGCCGAGTGCCGTAGCGAGGGCGCTCTTCTCGGGATCGGGGAGCCGCCCGGCCTGGTCCCGTCGACGCTGGCGCAGGAGCCAGACACCGAGCGAGCGCTCGGCGGGGGTGATGATGCCGCCCGTCTGGGGAAGGCGGCCGTTCGCGGCCTTGAAGTCGGCGACGGCGGAAAGGCGGCGTTGGAATTCGGGGCGGAGTTCGACGGCGGAAAACGGCTCCTCCGCGGCCCGCGCCTTCGCTGGCGCAAGCTCCGGAAGCGCGACGGCCCCGCGGTCGGGCACCCCAGCGAGCTCGCGCAATTGCATGGCGAGCTCACGCAGGACGTGGGGTTCCAGAGTCATCCCTTTGAGATTAGCCCCCTCGGGCGCAAAAAGGGGCCCAGTTCGCACCGGGCCCCTTCGTGGGAGGGAATTTCGAGGTGGCTACCCCTCGACCGGTTCACGGACGACGCCGCGCGCCGGGATCGGCTCGATCCTCCCCATGAGCAGGACGTACGAGGCGAGGCCGCCGACGAGCGCGATGCCGCCGATGAGGAACGCGTAGAAGAAGTGCCCGGTCGTGTCGACGACGAAGCCCGTCACGATCGGGGCCGCGACGCCCGCGAGGAGGTTCACGCAGTTCACGATGGCCGCGAGCGAGCCAGCGCTGCCCTCCGGGGCGATGAGCGCCGGGAGCGAGTTGCTCGTGACGTAGACGAGGGCGATTCCAGCGCTGCCGACGGCGATCCAGATGATCGCCACGACGGGAGTGTTGCTGAAGGCCGCCCCGACAGTGAAGAGGGCCACGATCATGCCCGCCACGAGGATCCCCTTGCGCACCTTGTCGGGGTTCGCGCCGCGGCCGATCACGCGGTCCACCCACCAGCCGCCGATGGTCATCTCGGAGACGAACATCGCGAAGGCCGGAACCGCCGCGTAGATGCCGCTCTGCAGCACGCTCTGGTTCATGCTCGTCTGCATGTATCCCGGAAGCCACGTGAGCAGCATCCACAGCACGTAGCCGGCGCCGGCGAGCCCGAGCGAGAGGCCCCAGACCTTGCGCTGCCTCAGGAGGTAGCCGACGGTGGCCCAGTCGCTCGAAGGGCGGATCTCTTCGCTCGACGCGCCGCCGTCGACGATGTAGCCGTACTCCTCGTCGGTCATGCGGCCCTTCGCGAGGCGCGCCTTCGGGCCCGTGTAGCGCCACAGGAACGCGACGAGGAACACGACCGAGAGTGCCGCCTGGAGCCAGAACGCCTCGCGCCAGCCCCACGTTGCGACCGTGAACGCGATGAGCGGGAGCCCGATGACGTTGGCGAGACGCGTGCCGCTGTCGAAGATTGCGGTGCAGAGGCCGCGCTCATGCCGCGGGAACCATTGGCCAGTGGCCTTCATCGCGCCGGGGAAAGCGGGGGCCTCGGCGACGCCGAGCAGGATCCGGGCGATGACGATGATCCACGCACCCGAGGCGACGGCGGTGAGAACCGATGCGATGGTCCACAGGATCGCGCTGCCGCCCCAGATCTTCTTCACGCCGAACCGGTCGAGGAGCATCCCCGACGGGATCTGCATGATCGCGTACGACCACAGGAAGGCTGACGAGAGGATGCCGAACTCGGTGGCGGTGAGTCCGAAGTCGTGGGTCAGGGGCTTCTGGGTCACCGAGATCGAGAGGCGGTCGACGTAGTTGATGAGAATGCCGAAGCCCATGAGCAGGGCGATGCTCCAGCGCGCTTTGCCGCGCGGCCGGGAGAGTGGCGCAGTCTGGACCTCGGGGTGGGGGTGGTGCTTCCTGCCGAGATGAGGGGACTTCTTGGAAAGCTGAGACGACACAGCAAGCTCCTAGGGCTTCGCGGGAATCAGTGGGAGAAACGAGTGATTCCTGAGCCCGGGGCTTGTGGCCACGACCCCGCCCGACGGCCGCGTGCGGCCTTCGGAATGGGGGCCACACGGGCGATCAGGAGACGAGAGCCCCGGCCACGCTGCCGGGTCTCGCCGCGCGCCGAACTCGCCTTCAGCGCGCTAAGGGGGGTGGGGTTCACGGGAGTGCCATTCTCGTGGGGAGGAGGCGTTCGCTGTGAACTGCCTCACGTTGTCTGAACGCTTCCAGAGTAGGCCCGAGCCGTACTATTTCACAAGGGGGAATCGCGTTTCCATATCGTGAAATAGACTTCACCTCTTTCGATAGCTCGCCGGGAATGAAAGAGCTCTGATAAAGTTGCACAAATCTTGTCGACACCGGATTGAGGAGTCCCATGCCTGCGACGCTCACCGATGTCGCCAAGCGGGCCGGCGTCTCCCTCGCGACCGCGTCGAGGGCCTTCAGTGACCCTGCCAGGCTTGCCGCCGAGACGCGCCACAAGGTAGTTGCCGCCGCGGAGGAGCTCGGCTACGAGGTCCCCGGGCACGGCGGCTCCCGTACGATCGGCGTCGTCGTCCCGGACATCGCCAACGCCGTGTTCGCCGCGCTCATCAAGGCGCTCCAAGAACGCGCGTGGCCCGGGCGGCACCGCATGCTCCTCGCGGACACGGCCGAGTCGGCGGACCGCGAGCGCGAGCAGGTCGCCGCCCTCGCGGCGGCCGCGGACGGCGTCGTCCTCTGCTCTCCGCGCCTGCCGCCCGACGAACTCCGGCGCCTCGCCGGGGCGGTGCCGGCCGTCGTCGTCAACGGCGAAGCGGAGCGCATGCCGAGCGTGCTCCTCGATGCGGGCGAGGGGCTCCGGCAGGCCGTCGAGCATCTCTTCGCCCTCGGGCACCGCAGGCTCGCCTACGTGCCAGGGCCGCCGTCGTCATGGGCTGACGCCCAGCGGCTGGACGAGGTGAAGCGGCTGTGCGCGGAGTGGGAGATCGGGCTCGTCACCGTGGGCCACCAGAATGCGACGGTCGACGGCGGCGCGGCGGCTGCGGCTCCCGTCGTCGCGAGCGGCGCCACGGCCGCCATCGCCTACAACGACCTCGTGGCGGTGGGGCTGCTCGCCGGCGCCCGCCAGCTCGGCCGCCACTGCCCGGAGGACCTCAGCGTGGTCGGGATCGACGACCTCGACATCGCGGCCGCAGCGGAGCCCGGGCTGACGTCGGTGCGGATCGCCATCGAACGCGGGGGGACGCTCGCCCTCGATCTCCTCCTCGAGCAGCTCGCCGGCAAGCCGCGCCCGGCAGAAGCCGTGCGGCTCGGGTCGCAGCTCATCGTCCGGGGCTCGACCTCGACCGCGCCCCACGACAACCCAATCCCCTCGAAGAAGAAGTGAGAATGACCCGCCTGATTGCCGCCGTCGACGTGCTCCTCACGAGCCCGTCCCGCAACT